>CAZHLB010000584.1:0-4798 GCA_964533005.1 uncultured Saprospiraceae bacterium | reverse complement strand
TCGAAGAAGCCTTCGCACGTGCGACGACCGCCGACATGCGGAAAATCGAAGCCTTGAAAAAAGAGGGCAGGGAAGAAAACTGGGTGAAAATCAACGACTTGCACCGCACCATTCGCCACCGGCAGGAATTGATTGAACCGCTGCTCCCGCTCTACGACGAGCATGGGAAGAAGGCAGAATTTCGCTTCGTAAAAGTCGAAGACCTGGAAATCGAGTCGAAAGACCGTGCGGCAGATTTTTACTACGCCGAAGGAAAACGCAAACTCGCCGAAGCCGAGCGGGGCGACAAACAGGCGGCAAGAGATGCCTGGAATGAATTCGCCAAAATCGAGCGGTACTACAAAAATTACAAGGACGAAGAAAACCTGATGCGCCGGGCGAAGGAGCTTGGAACGGTGCATGTCCTTTTCAAAATGGAAAACAACTCCCGTGCGATTTTGCCGAAGGATTTCGAGCGGGAAATCAAGCGGGTCAGCGTCCGAGACCTCGACAGCGAGTGGCGCAACGTTCACCTGAATCCTGAATCGGGCATTGACTACGATTACACAGTGGTGATGAACCTGCGGGAAATTGACGTTTCGCCCGACCTGCAAAAAGAGCGGGAATACGTGGACGACAAAACCATCGAAGAAGGCTGGGAATACGTGCTCGACAGCAAAGGCAACGTCCTGAAAGACAGCGCCGGAAACGATGTGAAAATCCCGAAAAAGGTGTTGATACAAGCCAGGGTTTTTGAGGTTCATCAACACAAAGCTGCCATAGTTGGAGGCAGGCTGGAGTTTTTTGACAACCGCCGCAAAGAAGTCGTGCAAACCGAACCGCTGTCGGTGGAAGCCATTTTTGAAAACTACGCCGCCACTTTTGATGGCGACAAACGTGCATTGACGGAGGAATCAAAGAAGAAAATCGGCAACCGTCCCCTACCCTTCCCGACCAGCGAATCTTTAGTTTTGCAAGCGGCGGATTTGATGAAGCCGATTATTAAGGAGAAGATTGCGAGGAGCAGGGTTTTGATATAGGACTGAGCGAAACTTCGTTCCTCTACGAGACTTTGCGGAAGACCCTCCATTTGGCTCAAAAGCAACATGAGTCAATTTGCTTTTCATAAAGTATTGACCGAATATACAACCAACCCCACCGCTTTTCATGGTTTGCCTGCCAAATAAGAAATGCTCCAACATTCATTAAAAGGCTTTTTCAATTTTGCACGGCAAAGAGTTTAATAGAACTATAAATGGGGCTAAACCAAGCAGGCAAAATCTAACTGTCGAAAACTGAACGTATTAGGCGCATCCTACACAGCACAATCAAAATTTTACATCATGGCAAAAGTCAATTCTCCTGTTAACGTCGGTGAACCAATCATCGAGGTCATCCCGATTGGCGCACAACCGGTCAAGTCAGCAACCAGTGCCCGATTAGCTGAACACATGAGTGTGCTGCAAGCATTTGGGTTTACCGACCTCGCCACTCTCGGCAACCTCACTATTGGTCCGCAAGGCGGGTCAAATGCTCCCTTGCTTCAAAAAAGTGGCGTCCTTTTACCATCTCCGCAAGGTCCTTACCAGACCAAACAGCAAATGCTTTCCGGCAATGCCCGTAAAAGTGTAAAAGCCGGCGCTTTTGAAAATATCGTGGGACCTGCGCTTCTCCTCGATTCAAAAAACCTGATGGTGCAGCCCGGAGATGGACGGGGCGAGCCAAGGAGTTTAGTGCCAATAAACGTAGCTTATTGGTTCGGCACCCAAATCATCCTCCAGAATGATACGACCGTTGTGCTGGCTTCCGATGTGAAATCTTTGGTAATCATTGCCGAGACACTGACCATTGGACAGCGAGTTACCATTTCGTGGGAACGCCCTTCGAAACTCTCAGCCAATGTGCCTCCAAAGCCTGGCCCGCCTGCAGGCTATAATCGGGCGGATGGACTTTATGCCGAGCCAGGACGAACTGGCAGCCCCGGAATAAGCGGCGGACCCGGGGAAAAGGGAGACCCTTCGCCGGAAATTGAACTTTGGTTTCTACAATCATCAGGTTTTCCAGCAATTGACCTGCGGGGTCAGGATGGTTTCATTGGTGTTAAAGGCGGCGATGGCGGTGACGGTGGTCGTGGACAGGATGGGTGCAATACAAAGGGAAAGAAAGTGGCCGGAGTAGTAGTATCCTGTCTTCAACAACAAGGAGCTGGTGGAAATGGCGGAAACGGTGGTCGTGCTGGCGATGGCGGTCGTGGTGGGAACGGTGGAGAGGGTGGCAAATTCGCTGTGTTTACCCCCCAGCTAATGATAAATGCCTGGCTTCAAGGAGGCTTGACAATTAGTGTAGACGGTGGCAGCGCCGGTGCAGGCGGCGACTCTGGCAGGCCCGGTGAAGGAGGACCCGGTGGCGATAAGGGTGAAAAACAGCATGAAATTTGCGAAAGCAACAACCGAACCCCAGGTGTGAAGGGAAATTCCGGACCATCGGGGATGAGAGGACCCGATGGGCAAAAAGGTATTTTGTTTCCTGATTCGATAAAGTACGCTCCCATCACTCCCAGCGATTTCTACATCGAACTGACCAAGCCTGCCATCACCTCCGTAGCGGCGCCGAGCACATCGGGCGGGTTGAATGCCGCTTTCGTTGGCGACACTGTTTCAGTCAATGGATTGCGATTTGCTGGCGGCGACCAAGTTTTCATCGAGGGCTACAGCGGCAACATTGACGTACCCTGTCCAACTACTTTCATCTCATCTACACTGCTTTCTTTCGTGGTGCCGAATGTGACGGGCGGATATGCCATGCTCGAGGTAGTGCAAACGGATGGAACCCGCAGTACCAGTAAAGGAACGCTGCTCATTCGACCCAGGATAGAATTTATCCTTCCGACATCGAGATTGAAGCCTGGCCAATTCTACTTCCTGAGAGGTAATGGGTTGGGTAGAAGTGGCAATATCCAAATGAATGGGGAAGGCATTGGTTCCTTCACTTCGGTAGACAACAATACCATAAAGTTCAAAGCTCGCAGGCCTGGCTCTGCGCCTTATAGCCCGGAAGGAGAAAAAGTGAAACTCAAAGTGGTAAATTCAGAAGGAGCAGGTGCAGGTAATCCGCAACACTCTCCCGAATTGGAGGTAGTGCTCGATACCTACCGGCTGCTCGTTTTTGGCGATTCGGTCATGTGGGGAGGAGGTTTGCCCGACCACCAGAAATATTACTCCCTGGCGGCGGATTACCTCACTTCCAAAATGGAAAATGTCTCCGTCATTAAAACCATCAAGGCGCATCACGGAGCCAAAATCGGGAAAGGCGACAACATAGTCAAAGCCGAGATGAATGGTGAAATGTCCTCCCGTCATCCCACCATTCTTCAACAAGTGAAATCTTTGAGTTCCATGCCAGATGCCGCGGAAGTTGACCTTATCTTGATTGATGGGGGAGCCAATGATTTGCCAATTGTTGACGTGATGCTCACAAGCGACTCAAACAAGTTGGAAGCTGAAAAAGTGAAACTGCGCACCGATACGCGTACCTTCTGCCATGACCACATGAAAGAGATGCTGCTCATTGCCCTGGGGCAGTTCCCAACTGCAAAGGTGATAGTCACCGGCTATTTCCACATCGTCAGCGAAGCAAGCGACATTGGTTTCCTGTTAAAAATGCTGCTTGCTTTTAAGGAGGATATTATTGGTTTTCCGCTATGGGGGAACACTATGGAAGCTACTCGGAAGAAGGTGGTGGCTCTATCCAATGTCTGGGTCGAGGAATCAAACAAGAACCTTGCTGAAGCAGTAACAAGCATCAACAACAGCCTTCCTGGCGACCCGCGCATCTTTTTTGTGAACCCGGAGACCCTCCCTGTAAATGCCGCTCACGCTGCCAATTCTTTCCTTTGGGAACCAGACTCAGTGGGCGGACCTACCGACCCGATGTGGAAAGGCGGGAGAGAAGCAGAGCGCGAGGCGAATAAGGCTCGCCTTAAAAGTGAAGGAAATCCGCCTTTGGACTCCAACTATTTTATCACCAAACGGAATTCTTCCTATCACCCCAATCCAGCAGGCGCCCAACGGTACTTCGATAAAATGAAACCCGTGCTGGACGGATTCGTAAAATCAGTCAGGGTAGCCCTACGTGCGAACAATGGACTTTATGTATGTGCCGAAGGTGGCGGCAACAGCACACTCACAGCAAACCGAGTGGCAATAGGAGCTTGGGAAGTATTCGAAATGATTGACCTTGGAAATAGCCGGGTTGCTTTAAAGTCAGTAGACGGCTTTTATGTTAGTGCTGACAATGCCGGTGGTTCAAGCGTGAACGTTACCAGATTGCGTCTCAACACGTGGGAAACTTTCATTCTCGAATCGCATTCAACAGGAATGGCATTCAAAACACTGAACGGTTATTATCTAACCATTGCAAGTGGAACTGGCATTGTGTCGGCAACTCCCTTGCAGGTTTCCGCAAACGAATCCTTCCAGATTTTGTAAGGTCGCTTGCAAATTCACCAAGGCACATGGTCACCGAAAATGGGTAGCGCAGCCTCTGTCTGCGCTACCTTTTTCATTTCTTGTGCTGCATTGTCAGGTTAGAGAGTCGGCATGAAAAAAGCCACGCCTGAAATTTCAAGCGTGGCTTTTTTAACCTTCATTCTTTTGTCCTTACAAATGAATCACTTCCCCGTAAGCAGCCGCAGCAGCCTCCATCAGCGCCTCGCTCATCGTCGGGTGCGGGTGAACGGATTTGATGATTTCATGCCCGGTGGTTTCCAATTTTCGGGCGGCGACGACTTCGGCAATCAACTCGGTGACGTTTTAGCCAA
>CAZHLB010000583.1:0-4804 GCA_964533005.1 uncultured Saprospiraceae bacterium | reverse complement strand
GTGGCGTGTCCACGTCGGCGGTGGTCAGGCGCTTGGGAAGGAGCAGGGTGTCTTGGTGATTAGTGATTGGTGATTGGTGATTGGGCTGCTGGGCGGCAAGTTGGCAGGCAAACAGACAGGCAAAAGCTACGGTGTAGATTTTTTCATTCATGTGCTTTGAATTTTTTTCGAAGGTAGAAAAGCGGCGAAGAATGGCGGCGGGCGGGCGGTGTTTTTGATTTTCTTTGCGGGAAACAAAAACCTGTCAATTATGAGGAAGCTTTGCACCCGCCAGCATTTTATTGAATACCTGAGCTACAACTACGTGGAGAAGCAATGCCTGCTTGCCAGATGCCTTTGGGAACGCAAGCACCTGGATTATGGCAAAGACGGTCACATCATACCCGTCGCCGAAAATGGAGAAATGGAAAAAGGCGTAATTGAAGTCCAGGTTAAAGCTACCGACCACATCAACCGACATCATACCCGCAAGGGTTATTATTTTGACGTTGACCAACGAGACCTGGATTGGTGGTATGACAACACACAAGTAGTTTTTGTGTTGGTCTTGTATGATGCTCATAATGACACCGCCATTTACCTGGAAATGGGAGAATACATGAGAAGCGGCAAAGTCCTTTTGAAGGAATTCAATAAATTTGTTCGCATTTATTTTCCGGATGGAAATGTGTTCAACCCGCAAGCCATTGATAAATTGAAAGAAATTAAAAACAAATTGAAATGACGCAAGACATTCATAAAGACATGAACATCACTTATGGCGAATTGAACAAAGTGATGAAAAGCCTTGGTTTTCAAAGCCGTGTGGAAAAAAGCAACGATGAGCTTAAGGAGCGTTTGCTGGGGCATCCGAGATATTTTATCATGTACTATGATGAGAAGGGAGAATTGTTCTATCCAGTGCTTGTCCGCCCGGATGATACGCCCGTGCCGCTGTACAATCTTTATCACATCGCCAGGCAGCTTCGAGATTTCGGTTACACGGAAGAATTTGAAAGCCTGGCAAAAATGGTGGAAGAAAACCGCCTCGTCGGGCAGGAAGCGGTTGCCGCTTGACTCTCGCCGCCTCCAACCCTCCCTTTTCCTACCTTTGACGCCGCAACTAAAAACAAACCATTCATGCGTCGTCATTTCAATTCCATAGCCATATCGAGTGCTGCCCCGCCGGCAAAGGGTGTTTCAGAGAGAAAAAAAATGAAATTTTTTTTCTCTCTGAAATGGCTGCCCGGGACTTTTGCCTTTTTACTTTTTACTTTTTACTTATCAGCCCAGGAACCTACGCTGACTTGGGGCAACGAATACGCCGAGCCTGCCGGCACGATGGCAACCAAAATCATCGGTATCACCTCCGAAGGCTTCTACCTCCTGCGGGAAAAAGCAAGGGAAAACCCAGGCTCGAAACCTCGTGTCTGGGTCGAATCGTACAGCCGGGAAATGAAGTTGCTGCGCTCCGAGGAGATGGAATTGAAGTACAAAGGCAAGCAGCGGGACTTTGAAAACGTGCTGTTTTTTGGCGGTCAACTCTACCTGCTCACCTCATTCAACAACGCTGCGAAAAAGCGGAACTACCTCTTCAAACAGCCTCTGAGCCTGAAAACCCTCCTGCCCGGCAAGGACATGGACATGATTTGCGAGACGGAAGCGCCGAACAAGGAACGGGAAGGAACTTTCGCCTTCGCCATCTCGAAAGACAGCACCAAGCTGTTGGTCTTCAATGAATTACCTTACGAAAAGAAGCAGCCGGAGCGGTTCGCCTTTCGGGTCTTCGACCAAAATTTTGCCCTCGTCTGGCAGAAAAATATCATCCTCCCCTACCCCGACAACCAGTTCACTGTCGAAGATTACCGCCTCGACGACGCAGGCAATGTCTATCTGTTAGGCGTGCTTTACGAAGACGAGGCGAAGTGGCGGCGGCGGGGCAAACCCACCTACAAATACGTCGTCATCGCCTACCCTGCCGACGGCGCAGAGCCGCAGGAATATCGCATAGATGGCGGCGAAAAATTCATCACCGACCTCACCTTCCGCATTGGCAACGACAGCAAATTGGTCTGCGCCGGTTTCTTCTCCGAGCGGGGGACGTACAGTACCAAAGGCGCTTGTTTTTTCCATCTCGACCCGATGACCCGGCAGCTTTCCGACCGGGTTTTCAGCGAGTTCCCGTTTGATTTTCTGACGGCTTTTTATTCCGAAAAAGAAAAAAACAAAGCCCTCGAAGCCGAGGAAAAAAATGACCTGCGCCGCAGCCCCGAACTCTACGACTATTCCCTCGACGAGCTGATTTTGCGCAGCGACGGTGGAGCGGTTCTGGTGGCGGAGCAGTTTTACGTGGAGCAGGAAACCTACCGGGACTATCCCTACGGCTACGGTTTTTACCCCTACGGCTACTCTCCGTACTACTCCCGCTCGAACTACCAGACTGATTTTTACTACAATTACAACGACCTGTTGGTAGTCAACATCCGCCCCGATGGCAGCCTGGAGTGGGCAGCCCGCATCCCAAAAAGGCAGGAAACCCGCAACGATGGCGGCTATTATTCGAGCTACGCCATGAGCACCGTGCGGGACAAACTGTACTTCCTTTTCAACGACAACGCCCGCAACTACGACCCGGAACGCAAGTCGAATCGCTGGTACAATTTCAATGGCAGCGAGTCGGTGCTGGTGCTGGCGGAGGTGAGCATAAACGGCGAGGTGAGCGTTGCGCCGCTTGCCAGCAACCGGGAAGCGGGCGTCGTGACTCGCCCCAAAATGTGCAAGCAAATCGGGCGGCGGGAGATGGCGGTTTTTGGCGAAAGAGGCAGAGGATATAAATTCGCCAGCTTAAAATTCGAGTAAATATGAATTTACCCAATGGGGCAAAATGAAGTCATTGATATGATAATAGCGTTTAAAAAACACGGCTTATTTTTTTAAACACATAGTCACATAGCAGCACATAGCGCTTTGATTTTCAAAAAACTATGCACCCTATGTGACTATGTGTTTAAAAAAATGCGTGTTGATATCAAGCGTCCTATTTATCGCCCATTGTTTCATTTAATTGCCCTCACTTTTTGAGAAAAACAATGCACGTAATTCATTTCCAATCTCCTTTCGGCTGGTTCGAAATCAAAGGCGACGACCAGAGCATCACCTCCGTTTGGCTGCTGCAAAACCACGAAGAATTGCCGCCGGAAAACTACCAGGATGCGCCGGAGCATCTCGTGGAAGCGGTGCGCCAGATGAGCGAGTATTTCCAGCGCAAGCGCACCGAGTTTGACCTGCCGCTCGACTTTTCTGCGGGAACGCATTTCAACCAGTTGGTTTGGCAGGAATTGCTGAAAATTCCCTACGGGCACACGACGAGTTACTCCGCCATCGCCAAGGCAATCGGCGACCCAAACGCCGTGCGGGCGGTGGGCTTGGCGAACCGTTCGAACCCGATTGCCATCATCGTGCCTTGCCACCGGGTGATTGGGAAAAGCGGGGATTTGCAAGGGTATTTTTACGGGCTGGACATGAAGCGGAAATTGCTGGAATTGGAGAATCCGATGAGTTATGGGGAGCAGGGGAAGCTGTTTTAACTTTGCCCCATGAACTACCAACCTACTCTTTCCTTCGCCCGCAACCTCGACCGCAACGACCCCCTCCGCCGCTACCGCCATCAATTTTATTTCCCCCGCCACACCGGCAAACCCGTCCTCTACTTCTGCGGCAACAGCCTCGGCTTGCAGCCAAAAGGCGTCGAAAAAGCCTTGCTCCACGAGCTAAAACACTGGCGGGAGCACGCCGTCGAAGGTCACTTCCGGGGCGAGATGCCCTGGATGCACTACCACAAATTTTTGCTGCCGCAAACCGCCCGCCTCGTCGGCGCAAAAGAATCCGAAGTGGTCGTGATGAACACGCTGACCACCAACCTGCACCTGCTCATGGTCAGTTTTTATCGCCCGACGAAGGAGCGTTTTAAAATCATCATGGAAGGCGGCGCTTTTCCCTCCGACCAGTATGCCGTCGAGACGCAGGTGCGCTGGCATGGCTTCGACCCTGCCGAAGCAATCGTCGAAGTGACGCCGAGAGCGGTTCACTCCCCTTCAGGGGCTGGGGGTGGCGAGGAAACCTTGCGCACGGAGGACATCATTTCCACCATTGAAAAACATGGAAACCAGGCGGCGCTCGTGCTTTTTGGCGGCGTGAATTATTACACCGGGCAGTTTTACGACCTGCCTGCACTGACGCAGGCGGCGCACCGGGTCGGCGCTTTCGCAGGCTTCGACCTGGCGCACACTGCCGGGAATCTGCCGCTCCGCCTACACGACTGGGACGTGGATTTCGCCTGCTGGTGCAGCTACAAATACCTCAATTCGGGCCCCGGGGGACCCAGCGGCATTTTCGTTCACGAACGGCACGGGAACAATCCTGACCTGCCTCGCTTCGGAGGCTGGTGGGGGCACGACGAGAACAGCCGGTTTTTGATGAAAAAAGGTTTCAAACCGATGCCCGGCGCTGCCGGTTGGCAGTTGAGCAATGCGCAGATTTTCAGCTTTGCTGCGCACAAAGTCAGCCTGGATATTTTTGACGAAGTAGGCATGGATGCCCTGCGGGAAAAGAGTTTGAAGCTGACCGGCTACCTGGAATTTTTAATTGAAAACCTGAACGAAATGGCGGGCGGGCGGCGATTCAACATCATCACTCCGACATACCCGGTGCAGCGTGGCTGCCAACTTTCTATCCTCACGGGCAGCGAAGGCAAGGCGCTTTTCAATTATATGACGGAAAACGGCGTGGTCGCAGATTGGCGGGAGCCGAATGTGGTGCGAGTGGC
>CAZHLB010000582.1:0-4824 GCA_964533005.1 uncultured Saprospiraceae bacterium | reverse complement strand
GACCGCCGACTACCAGGAAGACGGCGAGGTAAACCAGGATGGTAATAGTCCATGCCGTAGTCCGGCGGGATTGGGCGGCTCTTTCAAATTTTTGATTGTACATCATGGCAGTTGCGGTTTTTGATTGGTTGGAGAACGTGGGAAGGGGCGTGCTATTTTGAATGGAGATGATGGATTGGAGGGGGTGGGCGTTAATGTTTTTAACGGTGGGGAGGGAAAATGAGGAAAAAAGAGACAGCTTGGGAAATGCCAAAAAAGCAAAATAGTCAGGAAGCTTGGTCTAATACCGGACGCCTCATTTCGATGGCTTGCTTCATTTCTTCCTTCGACTCGGAAAGCATTTCAAAAAGCTTGTCGTATTCAATCTCGTATAGTTCCGAAAAGCTATTAACGAGGTTGGAAATGTATTTTTTATAATCCCGATAGTTTTCATCCAGAGGAATGTGGTAATAAAATTCGCCTTGAATTTGGAGAGAAGCAGGCGGAGCGAGCACGAAAAACAAATCGGTTTTGCGTACCAAAGTCCATCCTCTCGATTTGAGAAAACCAAGAATGGCTTTAACTTTTGGCAAACGTTCAACTTTCATTTTTCTAATTTTTTATTGATAAATCTGATTAAAGATATTGAAAAAGAAGTCCAAATTTACTCGATTTTCCAAAGGAATGAGAATGCGCCGGCTGAATTTCTTTTCAGAAAAATCAGCATCGGGCGGAGGAACGTACCAAAACATTTCGCCACCAATCTGAAATTGCTTTTCCGCTTTAGGAATTAAAATCCAATGGTCTTCATCCTCCGGCAAAACCAACAACACCAGAATTAAGGGGGTTGTCTCTTTCGGCGCTAATTTTCTATGACCGGCTCGAAAAATCAAGTCGTCGAAGTTTTTGGCATCCAAATCATATTTCAAGCTATCGTTTTGGACGGCGACCCGGCTCGTCGTGGTGGTTTTCAATTGCACTTCGATGGTCTTGCCGAGCGAAAAGTGCCTCGATTTACCTACCCTGACGTAGGTATAGGTTGGCTCGAATTCGAGGTCAGCGCCGTCCGCCAAGAGTGAGGTTTTGATTTTGCATCCCTGCCGGGAAGCGAGCAGGCAAAAAAGATAAAAGGCAAGTTGTTCTTTGATTTGTTCGTCCGTCATTGTGTTGAGTTTTCGTCATTGAGGGGTAAATGTAAGGCAGTTTGTGAATGGAGGATGCCGATAGACAGGGTAATTAGAGAGGAATTTAATTTTTGAGAAGGACGGGAGCGAGTGAAGACCTGATGAACGATTTCACGAATGTTTCATTTACCGAAGAAGACCTCACGGCAGCGAAAGGCAAGTTGGAGGAGCTTCGTTCCCAGTTGAAATTCTTAGTGAGCTTAGAAAAGAAGCAGCGCCGCAACGGACAGAAGATGGGGCAAAGCGGCAAAGGTTTCGTCGGCGCCATGCTGGAAGTGGCGAACAGCCATCCGGAAATCCTTCCCCGCAAGTTCAACCAGGAGAGTTTTACCAAATCAGCCGGGTTGTACGACCGCCTGTTGGGGCTGATTCTGGAAATCCAGGCGCTGTCGCAAAAAGGTTTGGATACGCTGCAAATGCTGGGCATTGCACAAATGAAAGACGCCAACCGGGTCTATGGCAACCTGCAAGATGCTACCGAAGACGATAATTCGCTGCGCCCTACGCTCGACCGGGTGAAGGTGTATTATCAAAAGCGGAATTTGAAGGATGAGAATGGGGGGAATGGGGTGGTAGAGAAGGAAGTGGCGGCTGTTGGGAATTGAAAGGAAGAAGGCGCTGGCGCTGGGTCTTCTGGCATATCATCCACTTTTCAATAGAAGCAAACATTCGCTGCCGAAGGGAGGCGGTTGTTTTAAACCAAAGTCAAGATTTCAATTTGCTGGGGTCTTGGCGAGTATCGAAGATGTTCGTAATGACCACAAGTTGATTAGCCGTGTCAATAAAATAAATGATTTTGTAATGCCCTTCCACGAGATACCGGTGTCCTTGACCCAATTCTTCCAGGGTAAATTCGATTTGCCCGAGGTAAGGGTTTGCCCTCAAACGCATGGCTTTTTTGAGTACAGCAGCTCTGATTTTTCGCCCTGCCATGCCAGCCCCCTGCTCCTTGTACCAATCATAGATGCCGTCGAGTTTCCGTCTTGATGATTTAAGAAATTTGATTTTCATCAGAGTTTTATTCCGTATTCTTTCGCAAGGTCTTCGATGTCAATGAAATCGCCTGCTTCATATTCTTTGTTGGCAGCAATGGCTTGGGCAATAAACTCCTCTTGGGTAAAGGGTCGAAGATGAGCTTCATGTCCATTCAGTTGCTTTTTGCTGCGAAATGCCAACAATTCTTTCAAGACCTCCGGGTCTTGCAGGCTAATCAGCCATTGAATTAAGTCGAGCTTGGTTGTTTGAATATTCATTTTTCGAGTTTTTTAAAACCTTCTCAAAGGTAAGGCTTCTGCTGGAATAGAGAGAGCCGTTTTTTAGCTCCCAGCTGGCGCTATGTCTTCCGGCACACCTTCCACTTTTCAATAGAAGCAAACATTCGCTGCCGCCGCTTCCGAGCAATCGGGACAGGTTCCCGATGTGTCGAGACAGGCATTGGCTGAAAGGCATTTCGTTCAGCCCCAAAGTCTTCACAATTCAGCAGCGAGTGCTTCCAAATTGCGGTGCAAATCCATTGCCTCTTGAAGCATAAGTTTGCGAAGCCTTGCATTCGAGGCTTCCCATTCTTGCCGCTCGGCAGATGATTTCTTGGCATATTCATTAGCTAATGAAGCTTTCAGGCGAGATTGAGTTTCTTCATCTGCCAGGAGCAATTTTTCAATGTCTTGCCTGATTTTCGGCGAGTCGGTCACTTGCGAAGCCATGTGCCGGGCATAAGTTGTATCGTCCATAGTGGCGTCCGGTAAGACGAATTCAGGAGATTTGACAAATCTTTCGGTACCGATTTCAAAGCGTGTCCCTTGATATTCGGCAAAAACCGGCAATTCAAGCACTTCGATTTTGCCTTTGCGTATATTGTCTTCGGCAATTTTTGCCGAGATGCCATTTTGCTGGCAATAATCATGAACGGTGGCAAGTCTCATTTTTTCAGATTTGATGGTTTGGATAAAGTATGTCACTGCGGCAAATTTTTAAGTTTTTCTTCCAGTTCCGCAATTTTTTTGCGGATTTCGTTGAGCCAATCCAGCATCATGTCAGCTTCTTCGGTGTTTTCAACCATAGCTTGAAAATTTTTCTGAAGCCGTTTGTATTGGCTTTTCAAAAATTCCAGCCGCTTTTCCAAGTTGGTTTTGTCGTCCTTCATAATTTGATGTTTGTGTAGTTTCGCAAACTTAAAAAGTAGTTTCTTTCTGGCAAACTTTTTCCAAATCCCCCGACTGGTTCACGCCATCGCAAAATCTAATTCCTTTCTTCTGGGCAAAGACAGATAAGACAGCACGATATCCGATTTTGGAACCCCCGCTGCCAGCAATTCGTCGGCGATGCCGTACTCGGTCTGGTCTTGCTGAATCCAGATTTTCCCGTCTATGATATCGAAATGCAAAGTGACGGCATGAATCCGTTTGTAACCATCCCAGCCCATGGCGAGCGATTGGTAACGGTGATTTTCCTTGTCAATCACCAGTTCGGTTTCCACTTCCGGGTGTGCATAACGAATGGCTGCCCGGTCTTCGAGTATTTTCAGAATGATGGCTTCATATTTTTTTACTTTATCCATTTGACAATGATTTTTTTGAAAACATCTACCACTATTACTTGGATGTGCCGATGTTGCAAAACAGCTTCAACCAATTCGTCCCGGTACATTTCTGCCTGATAAATGTGGTCGGGCACTGCCAAGAACAGCTTCCTGCCAGGTTCTCTCAACAGCAATGCGTCTTCGTAGGTAACGTATTTTCCGACGGCACTGTAAAAGTCTGCCAAAAAGGAGCGAGCGGGAAAGCTTTTGACTTCGACTACAATCTTCTCGTTGTCCTTTTCTGCCGCCAGCAAACGTTCCGCTCCCAAATCCATGAAAACGTCTTTGACGCCGACAGTCAACCGGAAAGGGTCGTCCGTAATTGTCCATCCGTCTTTTACCATTGCATCTCGTACTTGATAGTGATACTTGTCTCTTGCCATCAGGTTTTGTTTTTGATGGACGAATTTAAGGTAAATCTGGAAAATTCAAGCCGTAGGTTGACGCTGGGGAGGTCTTCCGGCACACCTTCCACTTTTTAATAGAAGCAAACATTCGCTACCGCCGGTTTGCTACCAAGCTGGAGGAGCTTCGTTCCCAGTTGAAATTCTTAGTGAGCTTAGAAAAGAAGCAGCGCCGCAACGGACAGAAGATGGGGCAAAGCGGCAAAGGTTTCGTCGGCGCCATGCTGGAAGTGGCGAACTGAGGTGGAGCAAATCATCTCAATTTTCAAGCGAGCCTTTTATCTGAATCTCAACGATAGGAATCAATATTTCAACACGGGTGCCTTTGGCTTCGCCTGATATTTCATCTTTTAAATCAATGGTATTTACGGCGATGCCTGCTTTGCCGCCTTTCGACTTCAATAATATTTCCAGGCGGTCTTGGGTAATTTTAGTGCCGAGCGATTTATGGCTTTTAAAGTCAGGGTTTTCTTGCTGCCGCAACGCCGCTTTCTCTCTGCCGATGCCATCATCTTCGACCACGCAGAGGATGGTGTTTTCATCTTTTAAAGAATAGGTTATGCGAATAGTGCCGTTCTTTTTTGGACGGATGCCATGCTCGATGGCATTTTCAACATAAGGCTGCACAATCATGGTAGGAACGCCATAAATATCTTCCTCAATTTCCTCGTCAACAATG
>CAZHLB010000581.1:0-4833 GCA_964533005.1 uncultured Saprospiraceae bacterium | reverse complement strand
AGCGACTTGCAGACTTGCAGACAGGTGTTTCACGCAGACGCCACATGAGCCAAAAGTGAAGGGGTCTATGATTTGAAGATTTTATAGTGAGCTGGAATTGGCAAACCATCACTTTCTTCAACCAAGGTGCTTCGAAGGTCGAAGCCGAACTGGTGAAATTTTGCGTTGACCTGCGCTTCCGTCAAAATCAACTGCCTTTCCATTTCCTCGTCATCATCTTCCGTTTCTGCCCAAACGAGAATTTCCGCATCGTTGTAATCGAAAGCCAGGCGCAGCGGCAGGTTGTTTTTCAGCAGCAGAAGGTATTCAATTATGATTTTCTTTAGGATATGCTGTTGCACCATCAGGCGGTTTTCGTGAAATTGAGGGGTGACACCTTTCAAAAAGGTGCCACCTCTGGCAAAAGTGTCATTTCTTTTTGAAAAACAAATGGCTGAATGGCTAAATGGTTGGATGGATAAATGGCTGGATGGCTACGCAACCATACAGCCATTTAACCATTCAACTACTGCTCAAACTTCGTCAGCATGGACGAGCTTTCCACGTTGCCCTTGTCGTCGTAGTTCTCCGTTTTCACCATGCCGAAGCCTTTGGAAAACCAGGTAGCGGTCTTGAATTTCTTTTTGATGATGGCTTTCATCTCCGTGTCGCTGGTGACTTTGATGCAGTCGTAAGTTCCCGATGGCGTGGTGACGCTTTCCCTGCCTTCCACTTTGCGGTTGGTCACGTTGAAATTCAGGGTCATCAAAGTCATGCCGCCGGTGCTGGCTTTCATGGTCATCGTGCCGTCGGGCAAGGATGAGCCGGGTTCCAAATCTCTGGGAATTTCAAGCGCCGAGCCACTGACTTCCATTTCCATGTCCTTCATACCCGCCATGCTTTGCGGGTTCATCAGGGAACTCATGTCCATATAAATCGTGCCGTTTTTGCACTCCATTCCAAAGCTGCCTTTGGTCAGGGTTTTGCCTTTTTCATCGGTCGTTTCCAGGTCAACGGTGGCTTTAAAACCGCCGTCAATCTCTTCGATGCCGGTGATTTTTTCTTTGGAAATGGAGGCTGGCTTGCCCTTTTTATCGTAGTGGGTCAGCTCGAAATAAGTCCCTTCTTTGAAAGGCATGAAGCCCGACTCGCAGAGGTTGTCTTGCGAAAAGGCAGGTTTTGCCAACATCAGGAACAGGGCGGCAAGGAGAAATGCGATTCTGTTTTTCATAAATGATGCGATTTTAAATGGTTGAGAAGGTTGAGGAGGCTTAGATGGTTTAGGGTTAAACCAACTAAACCTCCTCAACTTTCTCAACTGAATTTACGGCATTGATTGTTGATTGGAATGAGACAAAGGTAAGGTCGGCGGCATAAAAAAACCTCGCCCGGCGCAGGGACAGCAGCATCTGAACTGACTTTCGGAAAGTTCGAAGCTTCCATTCCTACCTGGCATTTCAATACGCAAACTGCCCAAACCCACTCTCAACCACCACCTCCTCGCCTTCCATTTCCTCCACGTATCCCACAATTTTTGCCTCGATGCCAAACGCCTCAGACACATCCATCACCGCCTGCGCATCTTTTTCATCGAGGTAAAATTCGAGCCGGTGACCCATGTTGAACACCTGGTACATCTCCCGCCAATCCGTCCCGGACTCGTCTTGAATGAGGTGGAAAAGCGGTGGAACTGGGAACAGGTTATCCTTCACCACCCGCTTGTTTTTCAGAAATTTCAGCACTTTGGTTTGCCCGCCGCCGGAGCAATGAATCAGCCCGTGAATGTTGCGCCGACCCTCCCCGGCGAAGGTGGGCAAGTCGAAAACGGCTTTCAAAACGGGCAGATAAGTCCTTGTGGGCGAAAGAATTAGCTTGCCGATGGGGATGATTTCGCCGTGCAATTCGATGGTGTCGGTGAGCAATTTCGAGCCGGTGTAAACCAGCGGCAGCGGCACGTGAGGGTCGAAGCTTTCCGGGTATTTTTCAGCGTAAATTTTTTCCAAAACGTCGTGCCGGGCGGCAGTTAAGCCGTTGCTGCCCATGCCGCCATTGTACTCGTTTTCGTAGCTCGCCTGCCCGAAACTTGCCAAGCCGACGACTACATCTCCGGCATGTATATCATTGACAATCACGTCGCTGCGCCGCATCCGGGCGAAGGTGGTGCAGCCCACGTCAATCGTTCGGACGATGTCGCCGACGTCTGCCGTTTCGCCGCCAGCCAGGTGGAGGCGGATGCCGTGCTGCGCCAGCATTTCCGCAAAATCCGCATTGGCTTGGACGAGGGCGGAGATGACCTCGCCGGGCACGAGATTTTTGTTCCTGCCGATGGTGGACGAGACCAAAATGTCGTCCGTGCAGCCGACACAAGCCATGTCGTCGAGGTTCATCACGAGGGCGTCTTGGGCGATGCCTTGCCAAACGGAGAGGTCGCCGGTTTCCCGCCAATAGAGGTAGGCGAGGCTGGTTTTGGTGCCTGCGGTGTCGGCGTGCATGAGGTTGCAAAACGCCGGGTCGCCGCCGGTGACGTCGGGCAGGATTTTGCAGAAAGCATTGGGAAACAAGCCTTTGTCAAGGTGCCGAATGGCGGCGTGGACTTCAGATTTATCGGCGGAGACGCCCCGGAGGTCGTAGCGGGAAAGTGAAGACATGATTAATTTTTTCTTGAAAGCGGCGAAGATAATCAGCCGGGGTGCATTGGTTTCAACCGATGAAACCCGGCTGTTTATCTTCGCCGCATGAAAGCAATCAACCGCAGAACTTTCCTCGAATTTCTCGGCATCGGCGCTGCCTCGGCGGTCGCCATGAGCTGCACCTCGTTTTCAAAAAGCCGCAAAACGCCTTTCGTTTTGACCGGCATTGCGCCCTCCGCCGAAGACAAAGTCGTGCTGGCGAATGGCTTGCAATATGAAGTTCTATTGCAGTGGAACGACCCGCTCTCCGCCGCCGACCGTTTCGGTTTCAACAATGACTACCTCGCTTTTTTGCCGTTGGACAAAGCCAATCCCACCGACGGCTTGCTCTGGGTCAACCACGAATACACCGACCCGATGTTCGTATCCGGTTTTTTGACCGGCGGCGAAAAAACGAAAGAGCAGGTGGAGCGTGAAATGTACAGCGTGGGCGGCAGCATCGTGCGGGTGCGGCGCAAAGGCAAAAGTTGGGAAGTCGTCCTCGACGACCCGCTCAATCGCAGGCTCACCGGCACAACGGAAATTCCCCTCAACTGGCACGAACCCATCATGGGCAAGACCTCGGCGCAAGGCACTTTGGGCAACTGCGCCGGCGGCGTCACGCCCTGGGGAACGATTCTTACCTGCGAGGAAAACTACGACATGTTTTACGGCGAACGAGACTATTCCACTGGCAGGCGCATTCCCAATTCCGAGCGAAATCTCCTTGATTTTCAATGGTATCAACATTTTAAAAACCCACCGGAACACTACGGCTGGGTCGTCGAAGTCAACCCGAAAACGGGCGAGGCGCAAAAGCACGTCGCCCTCGGCAGGTGCGCCCACGAATGTGCAACGGTGGTAGAATTGGAGGACGGTCGCATCGTGGTCTATACCGGCGACGACGCCAACGACCAATGCCTCTACAAATTCATCGGCAGCGAACCGGGCAGCCTTTCCAAAGGCACACTTTACGTTGCCAACACGCTGCTCGGCAAGTGGATACCCATTGATTTCGAGCAGCAAAAGGCTTTGCAAGCCAAATTCACCAACCAAACCGACGTGCTCATCCGCTTGCGGGAAGCCGCCAAACTCGTCGGCGGCACACCCCTCGACCGACCGGAAGACATTGAAATTCACCCGGTTGAGAAAGGCTGGGTCTTGGTCACTTTGACCAACAACACGCCGAAAAAGAACTTCACCGGCTCCATTTTAAAAATCCAGGAAGCGGACGGCAGGCACGACAGCCTGACTTTCCAAGCCGACACCTACCTCACCGGCGGCAAACAAACCGGCTTCGCCTCGCCCGACAACATGGCTTTCGATTTCGGCGGCAACCTTTGGTTCACCTCCGACATGAGCGGCAGCCTGATGAACCAGCACGAAGCGTATTTGCCCTTCAAAAACAACGGCTTGTTTGTCGTGCCGAGGGAAGGGGCGCAGGCGGGAAAAGTGGTGCAGGTGGCGAGCGCCCCGGTGGATGCCGAATTTACGGGCCCCTGGTTTGCACCGGATGGCGAGACGTTGTTTTTGAGCGTTCAGCACCCCGGCGAGTATTCAAAATCATTGAAAGAATTGCGCAGCCATTGGCCCAACGGCGGGAAAAGCATTCCTAGACCGGCAGTGATTGCGATTTCGGGGGAGATGATTTCGGCTTTGAATGGCGGCGGGTAAATCGGCGCCAACCTTTCCGAAAGTTTGGAACTTTCGGAAAGGTCTGTTCCAACGCAGCGGCGAGCCAACCTTTCCAAAAGTTTCAAACTTTCGGAAAGGTCATCCCAACCTCCGGCTGAAAACCGCTGTTTACCTTTGCTTTCAAAAAAAGACTTCAACAATGGACATTATTTGCATTGACGACAACTTCACGCCCGAGCAAATTGCGGAAATACCAAACCGCCCCTTTCGGGACAAAATGTACTCCATCCGGGACGTGGTAAAATCCGGCAACGGCATCGGCTTGCTGCTCAACGAAATCCACAACCCGCACACCGGCTGGGTCGTGCGCAACGGCATGAAATTCACCTTCGAGCCGAATTTCAACATCCGCCGCTTCGCCAGCTTGCAGAACCAGCCTTTGACTTATGAAATGGTGAAGGATGAAGTGAGGGTGGAGGCTTAAAGCCAGATGATTGAGGGGTGGCCATCGATTACATGATTGCAGATTACATGATTACATGATTTTTGA
>CAZHLB010000580.1:3188-4836 GCA_964533005.1 uncultured Saprospiraceae bacterium | reverse complement strand
TTTTTTAGGAGAACCTCTTTGTCAACCGACAAATGAAACATCCCAAAAAATTTCAATTTTTCAACGGCAGCATCCAAAAACCACCTGTCAGCTTTTCGTCCAACTTTGAGCTAATACTTCACACACACATTCTTCGCCTCCGTAAAAAACCGCAGCGCCTCCGTCCCGCCTTCCCTTCCCACGCCCGAATTTTTCACCCCGCCAAAAGGTGTCCGTAAGTCCCTGACCATCCAGCAGTTAACCCAAACGATGCCTGCCTGTAGCCGCTCGGCGACCCGGCTCGCCCGGCTGATGTCTTTCGTCCAAACCGTCGAAGACAAGCCGTAGCCGACGCCGTTGGCGAGGGCAATGGCTTCCTCCTCCGTGTCGAAAGGCTGGATGGTGACGACGGGCCCAAAAATTTCTTCCTGGTTTGTGCGGCATTCGATGCCCAAACCTTCGACTACGGCGGGCGAGAGGTAAAAACCGCCTGCCAATTCGCCGGAAAGTATCACCGGCTCGCCGCCGCAAAGGATGGTTCCACCTTCTTCTTTGGCGAGGTCGAGGTAGCTCAAAACCTTCTCCTGGTGCTGCCGAGAAACGAGCGCCCCCAGTTCCGTTTCCGCCGAAAACGGGTCGCCGACTTTCATGTTATTTGCCCGCCTGACCAGCTCCGCCCGGAACTCCTCGTAAATAGGTCTTTCGACGTAAATCCTTGAACCGCAGAGACATATCTGCCCGTTGTTGGCGAAACTGGAGCGCACCGTGTCGTTCATCATGCGCTCGAAATCGCAGTCGGCGAAGATGACGTTGGGGTTTTTGCCGCCCAGTTCCAGCGAGAGTTTTTTGAACATGGGAGCAGCGGTGGCAGCGAGTTTGCGCCCGGTCGCCGTGCCACCGGTGAAGGAAATCGCTTTGATTTTCGGATGCTCGACGATGGCTTGCCCCGCCTTGCCACCCAAGCCATGCACGATGTTGAGTACGCCCGCGGGCAGACCGGCTTCGATGCAAATTTTTGAAAGCAGGTAGGCAGTCATTGGCGTCAGTTCGGAAGGTTTTGCGACGACACAATTGCCCGCCGCCAGCGCCGGTGCGATTTTCCAGGTGAAAAGGTAGAGCGGCAAATTCCAGGGCGAAATGCAGCCTACCACGCCGATGGGCTGGCGCAAAGTATAGTTCACCGCCTCGCCTTCCTGATGGTGCGAATCGGAGCCAAAATGCAGGATGGCGGTGGCAAAAAATCGAATGTTTGCCTGCGCCCTGGGAATGTCCACCGACCGGGAAGTGGCGATGGCTTTGCCAGAATCGAGGCTTTCCGCCTGCGCAAAATCTTCCAGCCGCTCCTCGATGAGGTCGGCGATTCGGTGCAGGATGCGGTAGCGTTGCTGGACGCCGCTATTTGACCAGAGCGGAAAAGCTTTTTCGGCGGCTTCGACGGCGGCTTCCACGTCCTCGGCATCGGAGTCGGGCAGATGGGAATAAACTTGCCCGGTGGCGGGGGCGATGTTTTCGAGCCATGCGCCGGAGCGGGCGTCCACGAGGGAGCCGTTGATATAATTCTGAATGTTTGTTGTCATCGTTAAAAGTAAAGTGAATGGCAAAAGTAAAAAGCAGGGGCGGGGGGGGGAAAAAAAAAACCCCCCCCCCGAATTAATTTTTTTTTTTAATA
>CAZHLB010000580.1:0-3178 GCA_964533005.1 uncultured Saprospiraceae bacterium | reverse complement strand
CCCCCCCCCCCCCCCCCCCGCGCCCCCCCCCGCGCCCGCCCCCCACCCCCCCCCCCCCGCCCCTGCTTTTATTTTGGTTGATGAAGTTGATAGGGTTGATTTTGCAGCAAAATCAACCTCATCAACCCTAACAACTTCATCAACTGCCATTCAAAACCTCCCCGCCGCCTCTCGATATATCACCTCCAGCACTGTCTGTCCCACCGCTCGCAGCGTCCGCACGTCAATCACGTCCATATCATCTTCGTGCGTGTGCCAGTGAGCGCCGAAGCCAGTTTGCGATTGGCTCGACTTGCCGATGATGTCAATCATGGGAATATTGGCGATGGTGTTCACGAAGTAGTGGTCGTCGGTGATAGCGCCAGCTTTTTCATCCAAAAAATAAGAAGTGTAGCCCAGGCGCTGCGCAAGACTCCAAACTTTATTCATCACCTCCGGTGCATAATTCATGGAGACGGCTTCCTTCTTGAATTGAGCGCCCCGTGCGCCGACCATGTCGAGCAGGATGCCATATTTTGGGCGGTAGCCAGGCGGCACGAGGTTTCTTGACCAATGCTGCGAGCCGAGGCACCAGGTCTCCGGGCGAGGGTCTTCGTCGCTGTCGTCGCCGTAGTCTTCGGCATCGAAAAGGATGAAATCAACGCCGAGGTCGGCAGGATTTGCCTGCAATTGACGGGCAATTTCGAGCAGCACCGCAACGCCGCTGCCGCCGTCGTCTGCGCCCAAAATGGGTTCGTCCGTGCGCTCCGTCGCCAGCGGAGAGTCGGCAATGTGGCGGCTGTCCCAGTGGGCGGCGAGCAAGATTCGCCGCTCGGCGGCAGGGTTGAATTGAGCGATGATGTTCACGCCGTTGATGGTTTTGCCAGTGTATGCTTTTGCGGAAAACGGCTGTTCCTGCACCGTCAAGCCGTAGCTTTTGAATTGGGCGGCGAGCCAATCCTTGCATTTCCGGTGGGCTTCGCTGCCGGGCACACGGGAACCAAATGCCACCTGTTTCGCCACGAAAGCATGGGCGGAGTCTCTTTCAAATTTGGGAACGGCGACCGCCGATGCGGTTTCTTCGGCAACAGGAGCGGTGGCGGGCGGGTCGTTTTTGCAACTAAAAATGGTCAGGAACAATGCCACGAGAGCGGCGGCAGAAAAAATGGAATGTTTGTGCATGGCGGCAAAAAAAAAGCTGACAGGTGGAAAACCGATGCAACCGGTAAAATTTCTGCAAGAAATTTTACCGGCTGCATCGGTTTTCCACCTGTCAGCTTTCATCTCGGATTTTTAAAAACTCAGGCAGCTCGCTTCGTAAAAACCGGGAAAATCAGCGAGAAAAGTAGTCCGCCAACAATGCTGGAAGTCACGTGCGATGACATGAAAGTGCTGATGGCATCCTTCGTGCTTTTTGCATAGCTCGTCAGGCTTCCCGGCAGTTCCGGGCTGACGAACTTGATGAAAATGTACACCACGAGGCTGCTCAAGGGAATGAAAATCAGCGTCATTACTGCCGCTGCCCAGAAGCCTTGCTTCCAAGACATAACTCCGCCCAACTCCACGTCCCGCTTGTCACGGGTGGTCATGTAGTAAATGGCGATGAAAATCAGGATGCTTGCGATGAAATCCACAATCATCCAGGTGGCGAGTTTTTCCGGCGCATGCAAGCCGAGCAGCTTTTCCAGCAGCAGCCAGACGAAAAGAACGATGGTGGCGATAATCGCCCATTTGATTTCTGTCCTCATTTCAGTTGATTTATTCGTGAAGAAATATGGTTGACTGCGAAAGGTAAATAATTGCTGATTGTTGATTGCTAATTGTTTGTGGCAACCAACAATTGCCAATTAACAATTAGCCATCACTTGCAATGCCGGTAGAAATGCTCGAGCAGGCGGTGAAAGTCAATCATCGTGTTTTCAGAAACGTAGCCGGATGCTACTGAAGTGATGTTGCGGTGCAGGGTCAGGATTTTTTGCAGGTGGTCTTCCGGGATTTCCGACTTGGCGGCGAGTTGTTTTTGAAAGGCTTCGTTCAACTCCTTCGTCGGCAAGCGGTAGCGTTCCCGCACGAAGCCGAGAAACAGTTTCATCTTCTGCATCACGAGCGCACGAGGGTTGTTTTGCAGAAAAGATAAGCGCCCGACTGCGCCGATAAATTCCAGCGAAGTGTTCGTGTTGTACTCCAAAACGGGGATGATGCGCTGCCTGCGTTTCGCCCGAAATGCCAGGTAGAACACTGCCAATCCCAATAAAATATACCATGCCCACGCCAGCGGCGGCTGATTCAGAATGTATTGAAAAGGGCTTCGCTCGGCGCTTTGCCCGCCACCGAAATTGCCCCACATCCGGTTGGTTTTGTCCCAATAAATCGTCCCGGGGTGCAGGTGGGAAAAGACTTTTCCGGCGTATTCCAAACCTCGCTCATTCATTAGGTGAAAATTGGTAAAGGCAAGCGGCGTGGTGTGCAGGTAGAATTCGCCTTTGCCGTAGCTGGCTCGGGCGAAATTGGCGAGCGAGTCCTGAATCGTGCCGACGGGGGCGAACACGTCTTGCTCATCGCAAAAAAGGTCGGACGAGAGGTAAGTCCACTCGTATTCTTGCGTCTCCTGCCGGAAGACGAATTTGCAGATATAGCCAGTGTCCGCCGCCAAGTCATCGTGCATGAAATTGAGATAGACGAGGCTGTCCGTGAGCGTGTATTCGTAGTTGGAGCCGCTCAGTGAATCCATATCTTCCATCAGATAGATGCATTGGTTTTTTCCAATCGAATCTAAAATTGAAACGGGGATGTCTGGGCAGGCGATGAAAGCCCGGTTGCCCCGCTCGACGAAGCGCAGCAAGGCGTCGGTGTCGGCGGAATCAAGCAGCAGGAAGTTGCCGATATAGACATAGTTGGCGCTGTCGTTTTCCCCTCGCAGGTAGGCGCCGAGGCTGTCTTTTGTCACCTCGAATTTTTCACCGGGGAAATAATCTTTGAGCAGGTTGTGGACGAGGTATGTGCCGTAGGGGTCTTTGCTGTCGGGGCGGTAATGTTCCCACCAGAGGTAGCCGCCGCAGCCGGACAGGCAAATGGCTGCGAGCAAAATCCCAAAAAGAAAGGCAGGTGAAAATTTCTTCTTCATCGTAAACCTGTCAAGTTCCTCAGTTGGATTACATGATTGAAGATTACATGATTACATGATTTTTGATGGAATGGC
>CAZHLB010000579.1:0-4864 GCA_964533005.1 uncultured Saprospiraceae bacterium | reverse complement strand
CAGAATGACAAAAAGGGGGAATCAGCTTTTTGCCCAAGGCTGATAAACAGCCGCTTGCTGCTTTCGTTCGCCGGGCGGTTCCCGCAGCGGCTCGCAGGCTCGCAGCGTCTCGAAGCATTCTTTTGGCAGGCTTTGGTAGAGTTCAGTCCCTTTGGTTTTCCAGGCAATCATCTCATCGCTCACCTCCCGGATGATTTTGCCGGGGTTACCTACGACCAAACTTCGCCGGGGAATTTTCATCTCCGCAGGCACGAAGCAAAGCGCCCCGACGATGCACTCCTCGCCAATCTCCACATTGTCCATCACCACTGCATTCATGCCGATGAGCGAATTTCTCCCGATGGTTGCTCCATGAATAATTGCGCCATGCCCTATGTGCGCAGCCTCCATCAGCCGCACGGTGACGCCGGGAAACATGTGAATCGTGCAGTTTTCCTGCACGTTGCAACCATCTTCGATGATGATTTCACCCCAGTCGCCCCGGATGGCTGCGCCGGGGCCCACGTACACATTTTTGCCGATGGTGACATTGCCAGTCACCGCCGCCTGCGGGTGAACGAAGGCAGTTTCATGTATCACGGGACGGAAGCCATTGAATTCGTAAATCATTCAAAATCAAATGGAAGGCGGTGATTTTCGGGCAAAATTTTGAATAAATTTTGCCTAAAAATCACCGCCTTCTGCAAGGCTTATTCAAGCTCGAAAGTGAGCTTCAAAGTGACCCGGTAGGATGTGACTTTACCATTTTCGCCAACGGTCAGGCTTTGTTCCTTGACCCAGGCGCTGCGGATGTTTTTGAGCGTTCTCGACGCTTTTTCGATACCAACTTTAGCGGCGTCCTCCCAACTTTTGGTCGAATCCGACATGATTTCGATGACTTTGACTACGGACATGATGAAGAAATTTAAAGGTGAGATGTGCCTCTGTTTGGGAAGATTGAATGCAGGTGAAACGGTTGTTTCAAGCTGAGGTTTTCGCTGGGATGAATTTCATACTCAATGAGTTGACGCAGTGCCGGGTGTTTTTTTTGGTCAAACGTTCCCCGGTGAAAACGTGCCCCAGGTGAGCGCCACAATTGGCGCAGAGAATTTCCGTGCGCCTGCCGTCCCGGTCGGTTTCCTTGCGAACAGCGCCGGGGATTTCGTCGTCGAAACTGGGCCAGCCGCAGCCGGAGTGGAACTTGTCTTGCGAGTGGTAGAGCGGCGTTTCGCAGCGGCGGCAGATGTAAGTGCCTTCCACAAAGTGGTTGTCATACTCGCCGGTGAAGGGGTATTCCGTGCCTTTGTGGACGATGATGCGCTCTTCTTCGGGGGTGAGAGGATTGAGTTTCATTGGCTTAAAATTTATGGTTTGAAAAATCAGGTTCTGTCTTTCCAAAAATCCGGGTGCTGCTTGTCGTGGGCTACCGCAATGATAAATGCCTCGTCTTGATGCACCCAATAAATGACTTTGTAGGGAAATGGCTTGGGAAGCCTGGCTTTTCTAAAATCCTCGAAAATTTTAGGATACAGGAAAGGAGAGTTTTGAATTTGCTGAAAAGTAGCAAGCAGGCTAAGATTGAATTTCTTGCCTAACCCCGGTTTCTCATTTTCGTACCAGGCAATTGCCTGCCGGATGTCAAGTTTAGCTCTGGTGTGAAATTGTAAGGTCAAAGCCAAATTCTTTATTGAGTTCATCCTGAACTTCTTGCAAGGTAAAAAGCTGGGTCGTCCCGTTTTTCACTTCTTCCCGTCTGCGCAAAAGTTCAGTTTTCCATGCTGCCGAAAGTTCATCTGCCGACACGTGTTCTTGTTCTTGTTTTTTGAGAGCTTCCACCACGAACTGCACCAACTCGAGCAGTTCCAATCGTGGCAATTTGAGCACCTCTGTTTTTATCGTATCTACTGTCATGATTTAAAAATTAATGGCTTTGCAAGTATAGGAACAATCTGAAAGCAGGACAAGATGAACGCCGAGAGGCTGTCTCATAAGTCAACTTGAAAATTTTGACGCAGAATTTTTTTAAACACATAGTCACATAGAGTCACATAGTATTTGGGCTATGTGGCACTATGTGACTATGTGTTGAAATTAAATTCTGCGTGGTTTTTCAAAAACTGACTTATGAGACAGCCGCTCGGTGTTTTTAATCCTTCCTCCCCACCCGCCAAAGCGTCCACCCCATGAACGCAAAAAACAGCACACCCAAAATCATGAATCCGGTGTGACCAAGCGCAGGCACGAGCACGAGTTCCTCCACATTCACCTTCGCCAACGCCGCCGTCACCGTTGGACTAACAGAAAGGAAAGCGATGATGACGCCCATCAAAGCGCCACCCGCCACCAAGCCGGTGGCAAAAAGATTGCCCTTGCCCAACTCGTCGTCCTCCGCTTTTTTACCCCGGCGCTCCTGCACCCAACTCACGCCGCCTTTGATTGCGCCGCCAATGAAAATGGGCAGCGTCGTGGACAGCGGCAGGTACAAACCAACGGCAAACGACAGTGCCTTCACCCCGCAAAGTTCCAGCGTGATGGCAACAAAAACGCCCACCAGCACGAACTGCCAATCCAGGTTGAACGAGAGCAAACCTTTGATAAGCGTGGCCATCAGCGTGGCTTGTGGCGCAGGGTATTTGTCGCTGCCGATGGCGTGGATGATGCCTTGGGCTTCCATCGCCGGGGTCGGCGTATCGAGATATTTTACGGTGAAACCGATGATGAGGCTGGAAAAAATCGCCCCGACGAACAGCGCAATTTGCTGATATTTTGGCGTAGCGCCGACGATATAGCCGGTCTTCAAATCCTGGCTGGTTGCGCCAGCGTTTGCGGCAGCGATGCAAATCAAGCCGCCGACCACGAGTACCAGCGGCTCAAAAGCTGCGCCCGTCCAGCCGATAGCGATGAAAACCAGCGACGTGCCCATCACGGTGGCGATGGTCATGCCGGAAATGGGGTTGTTCGACGAACCGATGAGACCCACGATGCGGCTGGAAACGGTGACGAACAGGAAGCCAAAAATCACCACGAGCAAGCCGAGCAGCAGTTTTGAAAGGATAGTGTCGCCCGGAATGATGGGCAGCAATGCCAGCAAAAGCACCAGCACACCGCAGCCAATCAGCACCACTTTGAGCGAAAGGTCGTCGTCGGTGCGGCTGCGAGTGACGCCGGAAGCTCTTTCTTTCAGCGACGCAAGGCTTTCTTTGAAAGAAGAAACAATCACCGGCAGCGTTTTCAAAAGCATGATGAAACCGCCCGCCGCCACTGCGCCTGCGCCGATTTGCCGAATGTATGCACGGTAAATGGCGCTGGCTGAGTCAGCAAAGGTGTGCGTCGCCGGGTCCCAACCACCGGGTCCGCCTGCGGTGACCAGGTCTTTCAGGTAGCCCAATCTGACGAGTTGGTCGGCAATCACATCCGGCGGCACCAGGCTCGCCAGCAGCGGAATCAAACCCAACCATGCCAACACGCCGCCTGCCACCAGCACCCCCGAAATTTTGGGTCCGATGATGTAGCCGACGCCCATGTATTCCGGCGTGATTTCGCCGCTGACGGTGGCGGCGGGAAAAGCTTTTTGCGCTATCGTCGTCCCGAAACTGGGCACTTCGGCAATCACGTGCAGGATTTTTTGCAGGATGGCATAAAGTGCGGCGAAGCCCAAACCCTGGTAAGCCGTCCTTGCAAAATTGCCGCCCTTATCGCCTGCGATTAGCACCGAGGCGCAGGCAGTTCCTTCCGGGTAAGGCAGTGTTCCATGCTCCTTCACGATGAGCGAACGGCGCAGCGGAATCATCATCAACACGCCCAACATGCCGCCAAAAATGGCAAGGGTCAGGATGGTGATGTACTTGAAATAATCCCCCGAAGCCGGGTCGCTCAGGAACAGGAAAGCTGGCAAAGTGAACGCCACCCCCGCCGCAATGCTCTCGCCCGCCGACCCGGTGGTTTGGATGATGTTGTTTTCAAGGATGGTCGTGCGGAAAAATTTCTGCCCCAGCGAAATCGCCAGCACGGCGATGGGGATGCTGGCGCTCACGGTCAAGCCTGCTTTCAAAGCCAGATAGACCGTGCTTGCGCCGAAGATGATGCCGAAAATAGCGCCCAAAACGAGGGCTTTGACGGTGAATTCCTTGACCGAGCCATTGGCGGCAGGGATGTAAGATTGGAAGTGAGAAGGCTTTTGATTTTCCATATTGTCCTGATGATTGTTGAATGGCTAAATGGTTAAATGGCTGTTTTCACCAGCCATTTAACCATTTAGCCATTCAACCATTTTTTGCCGGAGGCTAAAGTAGAGAAAAATTGACCGGAGGGAAATTTTTGATACGGACACGCCAATTGCCCAACTTCGCCGCATGGATGCAAAGCAATTTCACCTGGCTCAAATCAACGTCGCCCGCCTGCTTCACCCGCTCGATGCGCCGCAAACGGCAGCATTTGTCGAAGGACTTGAACCCATCAATGCCCTGGCGGAAAGTGCGCCGGGCTTCGTCTGGCGGCTCAAGGACGAAACCGGGAACGCCACCAATTTCAACCCGATGGACGGCGATGCTATGATTATCGTGAACATGAGCGTCTGGGAGGATTTGGAAAGCCTGAAAAGCTTCGCTTTCAAGACTGCCCATGCCGAGTACGTGCGGCGGCGTTTCGAGTGGTTTGAAAAAATGAAAGAAGCTTACCAGGCGCTTTGGTGGGTGAAAGTGGGGCACGTTCCGCCCGTTTCCGAAGCAGCGGCAAGGCTGAAATTTTTGCGCCAGCACGGCGAGACGGCGAAGGCATTTACCTTTCGCAAAGTTTTTGAACCCAACCAAAAGGAGCCTGTATCCTAAGTCGCCTTGAGTCGCACTAAGTCCCCAAGTCGCCTTTGTCATCCTGGAAGGAACTGTTC
>CAZHLB010000578.1:0-4865 GCA_964533005.1 uncultured Saprospiraceae bacterium | reverse complement strand
CAGTTGTCTCGCCGCAAGGAATTTCACTGCCAACCAGGGTCGCCACGACGTTGCATTCCGAAGCTGGAAGCAGTGCCGTTGTTGAAAAAATGAGGCTGTCGCAGCCAAATTGATTGTCCAAAATTTGGGCAGTCGTGCCTACCTGTGCCGGGTTGCAAGTGACGAAACTCAGGTAAGTCGTGTCGCTTGGCAGCAGCGTCACCGAGGTGACGACGAGGCTGTCGCAGCCGAAGTGGTTGGTCAAAATTTGACTGAAAACGCCCGTCGCCGCCGGGTCGCAAGAGGCGTCGGTGAGGTAGGTCGTGTCTTTCGGCAGCAGGCTAACCGTCTCAATAATGATGCTGTCGCAGCCTTCCGGCGTGATGAGATTTTGCGTGAAAACGCCCGCCAATGCTGGATTACAGGTCGCAGAAGCGAGCAGGGTCGTGTCCGTTTGGAAGAAAGAAACCGTCGTGACGACGAGGCTGTCGCAACCAAATTGGTTGGTCAAAATTTGCGAAAAAACGCCCACGTTCGCCGGGTTGCAAGAGCTGTCAAAAAGCTGCGTCGTGTCCGTCGGCAACAGGCTGACGGTTTCAATCACGACGCTGTCGCAACCTTCTGGCGTGACAAGATTTTGCATAAAAACCCCCGCCAATGCTGGGTCACAAGTCGTCGAAGCAAGGAGGGTCGTGTCAAATTGCGAGAAAGAAATCGTGGTGACAACCAGGCTGTCGCAGCCAAATTGGTTGGTCAGATTTTGATTAAAAACGCCGACGCTCGCCGGGTTGCAACTCGAATCGAAACGGTAGGTCGTGTCTTTCGACAGCAGGCTGACGGTGGTGATGACCACGCTGTCGCAACCCGTTGCCGTTGCCGTTAAATTTTGCGTGAAAACACCCGCCAATGCTGGCTCGCAGGTCGTCGTAGCGAGCAAAGTTGTGTCTGGAAAAATCAGGGTCGTCGTCGTGAAAACGGTGCTGTCGCAGCCGTTTGCGTTGCTGAAAATTTGGCTGGAAAGTCCCACTTGCGCCGGGTCGCACCCTTCCAGGGTGACAAAAGTGGTATCTAAAAAGTTGATGGTCAAACTCGTGGCAACCACGCTGTCGCAGCCATGAATCGTGCTCAAAGTATCGAAATACGTGCCTACCGCCGACTGCCAGGCATTTTGCAAAAACACGCTGTCTCCCTCGCAAATCGCAACGTTTGCGGTGCTGCCTGCTGCCTGCCAAACCGTCACCGTCGCAGCGGAATTGCCTGAAATTGAACAAGTTGGCGTCGAATTATCGCCCACCGAAACCAAGCTGAATGTCACCGTTTGCGACGGATTGACGCTGACCGAGTGCCCATCCAGGATATTGTTCAGGCTGAAATTTTGATTGCCATCCGAGTAGGTCACGTCGAAAGGCGCATTGCCGCTCAGGCTGAAAGTGAGGGTCGCTGTTTCGCCTGCGCAAATTTCAGGGGTCGCCGCCATGTTGCCCGTTGGCAAAGGATTGAAAACCACCGGCGTCCCCAGCGAAACGGACAGGCAAGGGTCGCTCAAAATCACCCCGTCGCTGCCGTTCGAGTTGCCTGCGACGGCTGAAATGTAGTACGTGACGCCTGCCTGCATCGGCGGCGAAAAATTGAACGAGGGGCTGGAATTCGTGGCGAAGACGTTGCCGAGCGAGTTGCCATTTCCATCGTGCAAGACAAAAATCAGGTCATCGTTTCCGTCCAAAACCTGGTTGCCGTTGTGCATTGCCGTCGCCGTTTGTCCTTGACAGACAGCGACTTGCGTCATGTTCATCGTACCCGCTTGGGTCGTGCAGCCGCAGGAAAAAGTGCCGCTCAGGTTGGTCGGGCTGCAATTGTTGACGTCGTTAATCGTGAAATTGTAGCTCATGCCGTCGCCGATGGGATTGCTCGAAAAAACATAGGGCGGCGTCGGGCTGAGGCTGCCGGGGCTGCCGTTGACCACGTAGCTCGCCGGGTCGCCGCCGCTCAAAATGAAGCTCACGACGTACTCCGAATTGGAAGCATTGCAGGTGAAATCAAGCCCCGAGACCATTGGCGCTCCCACCGCCACGACCACCGCCGAACCTGCACCGCTTGCCGTGCAACCATGATTATCAGTCACTTGCGTGATGGAATACGTGCCCGGCTGGTCAACTTGCAGGCAGGTGGGCGAGGAGGAAAGCGTGAGCGGCGGCTGCGCTGCGCCATTGATTGCCCAATCCACCATGAAAGGCGGCGTGCCGGTCACGGCAAAACAGACCGCCACTTTTTGCCCGCTGCCCGAGCAAACCGTGCCGCCGCCGCTGATTTGCGCCGTCGGCGATTGCCAGATTTGAATGTCGGCGACGGCGTCATTCCAGCAGCCGCTGGCATTGCCGTAGGCGTAAGTTACCTGGTGCGTGCCTGCGCCGAGTGCGGCAGGATTGATTTGCCCGGCGGCATTTGCAGCGCCGCCCCAGACACCGCCAGCCGGGTTGCCGGTCAAAGTTTGCACCCCCGAAGAAGGGCAAAAGGGTCCCGCCGGAAGAATGGAGACCGCAGGCGCAGGCAGGATTTGAAGGGTAAAATTGGCAGCGTTGGAACAGCCGTTTGCCGATGTGTATGAATAAGTTACGAGATGCGAGCCAACGCCGAGCGCCGCCGGGTCAACCTGCCCTTGCGGGTTCGCCGCCCCGCCCCACGTGCCGCCGGAAGGCGAAGCCGTCAGGTTTTGGGGTCCGTCGTTGGCACAAAAAGGACCTGCTGGGTTGATAAAAACTACCGGCAAAGCTGCCACCTCGATGAGGATGGCTGCCTCTTCGGTGCAGCCGTTGGGGTCGGTGTAGGTGTAGGTGACCAAGTGCAGACCCTCGCCGAGCGCCGCCGGGTCAACCTGCCCCTGCCCGTTGGCAACGCCGTCCCAAATGCCACCTGCAGGGAAGGCAAACAGCGTGACCGGCGGCTCGTTTTCGCACAAAAATCCTGGCGGAAAAATGGAAACCTGTGGTGGCAAATTCACCACGACCACCGTGCTCGCCGTCGCCGTGCAGCCATTCGCATCGGTGACCGTAACCGTGTAAGTGCCTGCATTTAAAGGAGTTGCGTTGCTGATGCTTGGCGCTTGCAGGTTGGAAGAAAATCCGCCGGGACCTGACCACGAGTAACTATCGCCGCCGTCGGCGACAAAATTTATCGGGTCGCCTTCGCAAACCGGGCTGTCGCTTTCGGCGGTCGCCGGTGGCGGTGGCGTGACGACCACCATCACGTCGTCGGAAGCCGTGCCGCCGCAAGCGAAGGTGATGGTGACCGAATAAGTCGTTGTGACTGTGGGGGTTGCGATGGGATTTTGAATGTTCGGATTGCTCAAAGTTGGGTTGGGCGACCAGGCATAACTCAGCCCGCCGGGGTCGGGCATCAGGGTGACGCCTTGACCGGGGCAGGTTTCCAGGTCGTCCATCGGCGTCGGGTTGGGCCCGGCGACGCAGACGGTATGCAGATTGGTGGCGCCGCCGGTGCTGGCGGTGAAGCCCCAGTAAACGACGGAACTACCCAAAATGCCCGTGATGTCGCCCACGTAAATCACGGTGTTCCCGTCGAGCGAGCCGCTCAAAGTTTGCGAAGCGGGATCCCAACTGACCGCAAAACAATGGTCGTTTCCGTCCTCGATATTGGGCAAGCTGATGGGTCCAGCGAGGTTGGTCGGACCGATGTGACTGACGCTGCCGCCACTGGTGATTGCCATGTGGTCGGCGGCGGGGTCGCCCTGGTTGCCGTTTTGCCAGGTGTCCATTTCGATGGTGAGGGAGGGGACGATGCCGCCGTAGCCAATGTTTTCGCCGGTGCCGCCGACCACGCCGTTCGAGGTGGCGAAAATGAAAACGATGCCGTCTGCGCCGTTGGCGTCGTTGGTGCCGAAGTTGAGGGTGGCGGTTTCCATGAAGGACTGAGCCAGGTTTACCGTGCTGGTGGAAAGAATGGAACCTGCCTGATTGCCAGCGTTTTGCGTCAAAGCGTAACAACCTGCGCCGCTGGAACCGGCGCTGCCGTTGGTGACGAACTGGGCTTGGAGGTTTTGGGAGAGAAGGAAAAGCAGGTAGAAAATGGGGAAGTAAAAATGCGTCGGAGCGAACCGGGGTGTTTGTTTCATTTTTTCGAGATGATTAAAAATTGGCTGGTCAGGGTTTTAATGGAGATTGTGCATCCGGTTTTTGAATTTCATGGCAGAAGTTGTTGCCAGTTGAGTGAAAATCCCAGCGTAGAAATGTTCGCCTTTCGGCGGCGGGGCGAAATTAAAATAAAAACGGGGCGGCTCGCTGCCCGCGAGCCGCCTCGGAATTATGAAGAGAAAAAGAAAAGGCGCAACGCCGGGGAGCGGTTGCGCCTTTTTCTGGTAAACGAGGTTTTGAGAGGGGACAGACCAGTTCAAATAAAAACGGCGCGACTTCCTGGGCAATAAAACCAGTGAAGTCCGCCACTATCATAGCATTAAAGTGAAGACTGTTTAAGTACGTGGGCTTCCACCGGCTTTGCCCAAAAAGTCTGATAGGTTGCCCAATGCTCCTTGCCTTTTTCTTCCCCATACTCCTGATTTAAAAAAGTCGGGATATCGTAATTTGTATTGGGAATGACCGGGTCCATAATCCAGACATAAGTCCAGGTTTTATCTTCATTTTGTTGGGTTGGCTCCAGCCAGCGAGTGACTTTGAGTTGGTCTTTTTTCATGGGATTTGTGGTTTTATAAAGCGCAGCATATAAAACATCCTTCACCCATTTTTCAAAGTCGGACTTTATTTCATCTTTTACATACGTGACGATAATCCAGACTTCGTCTCCATTCTTTGCTCGTGTCTGTCCATCGGATGCAGGTGCAACCTCCGGTGCGGAAGGTGGGGTTTCTTGTCTGCAGG
>CAZHLB010000577.1:0-4867 GCA_964533005.1 uncultured Saprospiraceae bacterium | reverse complement strand
GCGGTTAAATTTTGATACCACGGGCGATTGAATTCGCCGGTACAATTTGATACCGTCGGCGAATGAATTCGCCGATACAATTCGACCACCATCATGTCCCTCGTCCAGGATTTCAACGACTACCGCTCGAAGATGAATGAAAAAATCTTCGCTGCTCAAAACAAGACGCTCAACCGCTTTTTCGCACTCGACGGCGCAGCCTACGCCGACGGCGCTTTGGACAAAAAAACCAAAGAACTGCTTGGTCTCATTGCCTCGATGGTGCTGCGCTGCGATGACTGCATCAAATATCACCTCGGCACTTGCCATGAATTGGGCGTGACGAAGGAGGAAGTTTTTGAGGTGTTTGCCATTGCCAATCTGGTTGGCGGCTCGATTTGCATTCCGCATACCCGGCGGGCAGTCGAATATTGGGAAGCCTTGGAAAATTTGGCTCAAAGTTGACAGGTAGGAAATGGATGATTTTGACTGAAAATTTCTTTCAGAAATTTTCAGTCAAAATCATCCATTTCCTACCTGTCAGCTTTAGGTCTGGCTTTTGAAAATACAATTATGTCTCAAATTCTAATCACCGGCGGCACCGGTCTTCTCGGCAAATCACTCGCTTCTATTTTGAAGGAAAACCTCTTGCCGTACACCCTCGCCAGCCGCAGCAAACCGCCCGGCGGGGCGCCATGGACACCCCTCGATTTAGTCACCGGCGAAGGCATCGAACAAGCAGTGGCAGGCAAGCGCATCATTTTTCACCTCGCCTCCGCTACCCGCAAACCCAGCCGCCAGGCGGACGTCGAAGGCACAAAGCGCTTGCTCGAAGCAGCGGCAAAAAACGGGGTGGCGCATTTCATTTTCATCTCCATCGTCGGCATTGAAAAAGTGCCCATGAAATACTACAAATTGAAGCTGGAGGCGGAGCGGGAAATCATCGCTTCGGGTCTCCCCTACTCTATTTTGAGGGCGACGCAATTCCATGAGTTTGTTGATTTTCTGCTGCGCAAAACGCTGGCTGCTCCCTTTGCATGGCTACCCAAAAAGGGACTCGTGCAGCCAATAGAAACCAGGGCAGCGGCGTGGAAACTTTTTCAACTCATGAAAGGCAGACCGCTGAATGGCACGGTCGAAATCGCAGGTGCAGAGATTTTGACGGCAGGCGAACTGGCAAAAAGCTGGCTCAAAATTCAAGGCAAGCGCCGGTTGATTTTGAACCTGCCGCCCATCGGTTCTGCGCTGCGAGCCATTGCCGCAGGCGGCTTGACGAAAAAAGAAGCAGCGGTGGATTGCCAAACCTGGCAGGACTGGCTGGCGGAAAAATATGCGTCGAAACACGACTTGTCGAACCTATTTCAGCTTTGAAAATCAAGGATTTAGCGCTCATTTCTCTTTTTGCAAAATGCCCCGGCAACTATTTTCCGGGGCATTTTGCATTCGTGGTTGCCAGCCGCTTGGTTAGTTTTGCCGCTTTCCGGCAACGTTCGCCAAATCGAACCGCACGACAAATGACTGAAGTACAATCCAACGCCAAAAGCTACCTCGACCAACTCAACCCCGTCCAGCGCCAGGCTGTTACCGCCACCGAGGGACCCGTCCTCGTCGTCGCCGGACCCGGTTCCGGCAAGACCCGGGTGCTCACTTTTCGCATCGCTTACTTGATTGAAAAAGGCGTCGCTCCCTGGCAAATCATGGCGCTCACTTTCACCAACAAAGCCGCACGGGAGATGCAGGAGCGCATTGAAAAAGTGGTGGGCCCCAGGGCAAACCGGGTTTGGGCGGGCACGTTTCACAGCATCTTTTCCAAAATCTTGCGGGTCGAAGCAGAGAAAATCGGCTACCCTTCCAATTTCACCATTTACGATTCGGACGACACCAAAAGCGTCATCAACTCGATTATCCAGGAGATGAACCTGAACAAGGAGCAGTACAACGCAAACAACATCCGCTCCCGGATTTCATCGTGCAAAAGCAACCTCGTCACCCCAAAAATGTACGAAAACAAGCCCGAACTGATGGAGGAAGACCGGCTGGCAAAGCGCCCGTTTTTCCAGCAGATTTATGAAAAATACGTGGCTCGTTGCAAGCGGAGCGGGGCGATGGACTTCGACGATTTGCTGTTCAGGTTGTATGAACTTTTTCAGAATCATCCCGACGTGGTCACCAAGTACCGGGAGCGCTTTCGCTACCTGATGGTAGACGAGTTTCAGGACACGAATTACCTGCAATATGCCATCGTCAAAAAATTCGTCAGCTACGAAGGCAGCCCCCGCAACATCTGCGTCGTGGGCGACGATGCGCAGAGCATTTATGCCTTCCGGGGAGCGACCATTCAAAACATCCTCGACTACGAAAAGGACTTCAAGCCGCACGGCATCCGCACCTATAAACTGGAGGAAAATTACCGCTCCACCGACCACATCGTGCAAGCGGCAAACGAGGTGATTTCGCACAACCGACGGCAGATTCCCAAGACCATTTTCAGCAGCAAAGGCGGCGGTCACCGCATCAAAGTGGTCAAAGCTTTGACCGACAGCGAGGAGGGAAAACGGGTGGTGGATTATATTTTGGAACAAAAAAACCGCCATCACCTGGCGAACCGGGAAATCGCCATTTTGTACCGCACCAATGCTCAATCGAGGGTTTTCGAAGAATACCTGCGGCACTACAACGTGGCTTACAAAGTCTTCGGCGGCTTGAGTTTTTACCAGAGAAAAGAGGTGAAAGACCTCATCGCCTACATGCGTCTCGCCATCAATCAAAGGGACGACGAAGCCTTGCGCCGCATCATCAACTACCCTCGCCGAGCCATCGGCGACTCGACGGTGGACAAAATTGCGGCACTCGCAGAGCAAGCTGGCAAGCCGATGTTCGAGGTTTTGGCTCAGGCGGAATTGCCTGCCCGCACCCGCAATGCGATTGATGGTTTCGTGGCAATGATTGGCGAGTTTTCCAAAAAAGCCCAATCCGCAAACGCAGCGGAGACGGCAGTTTTCATTGCCCGCCGCAGTGGTTTGATGGATGAATTGAAGCACGACACGACGGTCGAAGGCATCCAAAGATTGGACAACGTTCAAGGTTTGCTCGACGGCATCCAGGCATTCGTGGACAACGACGTGGTCGAAGCCAGCCACCTGACCGCCGACGCTCACCGGGAGGACGGCGGCGACGAATTCGTCTTCCCCATCATTGACACCGGCGACAAATCCCTCGCCTCTTACCTACAACAAATAGCCTTAGTAACTGACCTCGACGAGACGGCAGAGGGTGGCGACTACGTCACCCTCATGTCCGTCCACTCGGCGAAGGGTTTGGAGTTCAAAAGCATATTTCTGACAGGCTTGGAGGAGCAGCTTTTCCCTTCGTTCATGGCAATGGAAACGCCGGAAGGACTGGACGAGGAGCGCCGGCTTTTTTACGTCGCCATCACTCGTGCCGAGCAGTTTCTGACCTTGAGTTACGCCAACAGCCGTTATCGCTACGGGCAGGAACGTTTCAATTCGCCGAGCCGCTTTTTGGAAGAAATCAACATGACGCACCTCGATGCGACAGCGCCAATCGGGGCGGCGGGCTTTGGTTCGGGCAGGTTGGGGCAAGGCGTTCCTGCTTCGCAAAAACAGGTGAAACCTGCGCCAGCAACTTCCGGCGTCAGTGGCAATTTTGCCCGGCGGGGACAGCAGCAAGAAGTGGTTCGGGTTGACCCGGCGACGTTTAAACCAAGCTCACCGGAGCAAATTCAGGCAGGCATGAAAGTGCTGCACCTGCGTTTCGGAGAAGGAAAAGTAACCGCCGTGGACGGGTCGAGAGACAACCGGGTAGCGACGATTTATTTTGAAGCTTTGGATGTGGAGCAGCAGAAGCGGATTGCCTTGAAGTTTGCCAAACTTCAAATTGTAGAATAGAAAAGGAGCTAAATTCAATCATTTCCTCGTGGCTTTCGACCATGTTTCTGCCGATACGCCTCGATGCATTCGTTTTCAATTCGTTTGGCTTCCATTCTGCCAGCGATGCCCGTCAGCAGCACCCTTGGGACGAAACGTTGCCAGCCAAAAGCTCGATTGAATTCTTTGACTTGCAAATTGGCTCGGGGCGAAGTGCCGTCCTGGTTGAGCGGGTCGCCGCAGATGCCAAATTTGTAAGTGTCATCCAGCTCCAAGTCGAAGATTTCGTAGAGGTGATGCTCGGCATCATTTTCATTCAGGTTGCCATGTTTTTTCATGGAGGGTCAAGCGTTTAAGATTCTGTCTTTGATTGGCGTGATGCCGCCCCAGCCTTCAGAATTGCTGAAGGTTTCATACCAGGTTTCAGGAAAATAATCATAGTCGTCACGCCCCGTTTTTAATTCCCAGGCTTTGTTTGGAAGGTAAAGCAGTTGCTCGAAAGTGAATTCTTTTGGGATGCGCTTTGGATTTTTCAAAACGGACTCAAAAAACGCCCGCCCATTTGCCACCACTGCGCAGCGTGAATACAGGAAGTCGTCCACTGAAAAAAATTCACTTTCCAGGTACTTGTTGCTTCCTAATTCTTCGGCGAAGCGCTGCCCGTCGAGGGCGTAAAGTTTTTCATTCATCAAATCGTGGAAAGCTTGGATGTCGGCTTTGGAAAACCGGCTCAATGCTTCAACGGCAGGAGCCAGGATGCTTTGCCGGTCGGGTTGATTCCAGTCGAGAAGGTCAATGATTGCCCAAAACTGGTCTTCATCCATACCGCCTGCATGAAGGCTATTTTCAGCTTCGATGCGCAGGACGGCGCCGGGATATTTGGCTTTAAATTCCTGGATGACAGCAGGTGCGGCATCTTTCAGTGGCATTTCCAATAATGTCGCCATTGGTGATAATTTTGATTTCAAAGGTAGCTCATTCATTTGAACACACTCCCCATC
>CAZHLB010000576.1:0-4867 GCA_964533005.1 uncultured Saprospiraceae bacterium | reverse complement strand
CGGAATAAAAAGCGAGAGTAGCGTATTCGAGTCCAACCCGGTGCTGTCAAGGAAAGCCGGGTCGTAAAATGCCGCCACGAGCGACGCTGAATCTGCTTCAATATATTGTGCGACTTTGCCAGCTATATCTTCCGGCAGCCGCTCATTTACCAGCACCACTTTGACTGGCGATTGCGCCCCGCCCCGCAGGTGGCGAACCAGCCGGAAACTGCTCATGCCCGGCGTCACTCGAAAGCGACCAGCCCGCCCACGATATTTAAGCCGCTGCGCCATGAACCGGAAGGAGTTGTCGTCGGAAATGAAATTTCCCTCTTTCAAGATGCGAATCACGTCGTCCAAATTGGAGCCGGTGGGTATTACAACGTACTCGTCGGCGAGGACGGGCGGCACGTTTGGCTTCAAAAAAAACAGCCAGCCGACAAAGGCGACGCCAAGCAATCCAAGCAGAATGAGGGTGCAAAGAATGAGGCGGAAAGTGCGATTTGGCTTCGGTTGGTTTTGTGAATTATCCATTTGAATTGAAGATGATTGGGCAATTGTCGGCGTGACTGGCAGTCACTCTGACAATTAGGCTTGGTTTAATACTGCTCTTTATCGCTTGGAAATTCCATCGCTTTCACGTCTGCGCAATATTGCTCCACCGCCCCCTGAATTAATTCAAACAACTCCAGGTAGCGCCGCAAAAAACGAGGCTTAAATTCCTTCGTAATGCCAAGCATATCATGCGTCACGAGCACCTGCCCGTCTGCGTGCATCCCGCCGCCGATGCCAATGGTCGGGATGACGAGGCTTTCGGAAACTTCTCTGGTCAGCGCCGCCGGAATTTTTTCCAAAACGATGGCAAAGCAGCCTAATTCTTCGAGCAATTTGGCGTCTTGTTTCAGCTTGTTTGCCTCCTCCTCTTCCTTTGCCCGCACCTGGTAAGTTCCGAATTTATAGATGCTTTGCGGCGTCAAACCCAGGTGACCCATGACGGGAATTCCCGCCGAAAGGATGCGTTTTACCGAGCCTGTAATTTCTTCGCCACCCTCCATTTTCACCGCGTGAGCGCCACTTTCCTTCATAATTCGGATGGCGCTTTCGAGCGCAACCCGGCTGCTGCCCTGGTAACTTCCGAACGGCAAATCCACCACCACGAGCGCCCGATGCACCGCCCGAACGACCGAACTGGCGTGGTAAATCATCTCGTCGAGGGTGATTGGCAAAGTCGTTTCGTGCCCCGCCATCACGTTGCTGGCGCTGTCGCCGACGAGGATGACTTCAACGCCCGCTTCGTCGAGGATGCGAGCCATCGAGTAGTCGTAGGCGGTGAGCATGGTGATTTTTTCGCCCTTGGCTTTCAAGGCTTGAAGGACGTGGACGGTGACTCGTTTGATTTCTTTTGCTGTTGCTGACATAAAAAGCTCTTTCGCCCAAAGGTCAAAAAAGGACTCGCTTTTTCAAGCGTTCGTTTTAACCTTGTCCGCAATTCAAAACCTCGAAACGGAAATGAACACAAAAAGAAAAATCCTCTTTGGCGCAGTTGCCGCCGTGATTTTGCTGCTCTTGGCAAACTGGTTTTTCCGGCTGCCTTTCCTGCCTGTGCCTGCGGCAGATGCCATTCCCCGCCATGCTGCGATGGTCGTTTTTTTCAAAAAAGACCAATTGAGCCAAGTGCCGATGGGCAGCACCAGCGACGCTTTTTCCAGCATTTTTCTGCCGGAAACGGTGCGGGGCGACCTGGCTTTTTTTGAAAAAATGTTTGCCAAAAAAATCGCTTTGCCGCCCGGTGTGCCGCTCGTCGCCGTCGTGCAGCCGAGCCGGGCGACGGGGACGGACGTGCTTTTCATCGCCAAAGGTTTTCGCCAGCTCGACCTTGCTGAATTGCTGCGCAGCAGCGCCGAATTCAAGGTTCGACCTTCCATTTTCAAAAGCCACCTGATTTACACGGTGCAGGCGGGCGGGCAAAAAATTTCCCTGACGAAATTTAGAAACCTGCTCCTTTTTGCCCGCCAACCTTACCTGCTGGAGGACGGCATCAGCCAACTCAAAAGCCCCGGCAGTTCGCTCCTGCACGACGACGATTTTGAGCGCCTCGCCAAGCGGCAACGTGCCAACGGTGAAGCTATTCACTTGATTTTCAGCTTAGAAAAACTGAGCGCTCAATTTGCGCCGCTCATTCATCCGGCTCGATTGGCGGCGGTTGCAGGGCTTGGTTCGGTGGGCAGGTGGGCGCATTTTCAGTTGGATTTGAAAAAGAAAAACCCTGTTTTGACCGGCACCCTTGCCATCCCCGACGTCCCGCTGATGATTGCCGCAAGGAACTCCCCGGTGCTGCCTTTCAAAAATGCCTTTCAATCCTTGCCCGACAACCTGACTGCCTTCGCCTGGCTGGCTCAGGATGATTTTCGAGCGGAAAAATCTGGCAAACTCTGGGGCAAGTATTTCGACGATTGGGCAGGAAACGAGTTCGCCTACGCCCTGGGCGAGCCGTTGGAAAATGAGGCAATGGAGCAGTTCATTTTACTGAAAACTAAAGACGCCAAACGAGCGGAAGACTGCCTCCAAAAGTTCGCCGACCAAGTGGGCTGGCTGGAAAAAGACTATGATTATCAAATGTTTAAGGTTCGCCAAATCATGGCATCTGACCTGTCGGAGATGCTCGGCGTGGCGAAACTGGAGAACCCTTTCGTGACCGTGATGGGCGATTTTGTGCTGTTTGGCAACTCGAAAGCTGGCGTGGAGCGGTGGCTCGACAAGTACCTGGCGGGGCAGACTTTTTCAAAAAATGCTGCTTTCCTGCAATCCATTCGCCCGTTGCCGGATGCGGCGCAAGGCTTTGTTTTTTTTGAAAGCGAGCGCACCTGGCAGCAGTTGACGAGTTTTCTCGACCCGGAAATTTTGCGCTCCGTCGGCGGCAATCCTTTGAAATTCAACCATTTGGCGGCGACCCTGAATAAAAAAGGCAGCCAATTCGAACTTGCAATCGTCGCTCCGCAGGTGCAGTTGGCAGTTTTGGAAAAAGAAAAAAAGCCCGCCAACATCCTCTGGCGAGCCCCGCTTGCGCAACCTGCCGCAATGCCACCTGCCGTTTTCAAAAACCCGGCGACCGGCGAAATGGAGGTTTTCATTCAGGACGAAAGCAACCAGGTTTACCTGATTTCCCGCAGCGGCAGGGTGCTTTGGCGGCGAAAATTGGAGGAGCGGATTTTGTCGGAAGTGGAGCAGGTTGACCTGGAAAATGAGGACGAAGGGCAGTTCGTATTCAGCACTGCCACCAAGATTTATGCGCTCGACCGGGGCGGTTCGGACATGCCGGGTTTCCCGTTTTTCTTGCAAACTCCTGCCTCGAATGGCGTGACCGTGATTGATTTTTTTGAAAGCAAGGACTACCAGTTTTTCATCGCCTGCGAAAACGGTTTGGCTTACGGTTTCGACGAAAAAGGCAGCCCGGTGGAAGGTTGGCGACCGCACGAAGGCATCGGAAAAGTGCGCCACCCGCTCGTGCATTTTCAGGAAGGTGGCAAGGATTATCTCGTTTTACTCGATTCGGCGGGCGTTTTGAAGGTCTATCAAAAAAATGGCGCTGCCCGTTTTCCGAAGGTCGAATTGGGCGGTTTTTTCAACCAACCGCCTGATTTTCAGGCAGGTAAAACTGGCAGTCGCATCGTTGCCTGCGACTCGTCCGGCTCAGTTTCAGTGGTCAACCTGTCGGGCGAGTCGTTCAAATTGAGCCTGAGAGCAGGTAAAAATCGAAACGTCCAATTTGCTTTCGCCGACCTCGCCGGGGACGAGCGGAAGGATTATCTCGCCTTGAGCGGCGAGCATCTGACGCTGTACAATTACGAGGGAAGCATCTTCAAAAAGCGTTTCGACTACGAATTTTCCAAGCCGCAGGACGAGGTTTTCAAGGCACATTGGGCAGGCAACAAGAAGGATTTTGCAGGCACGGTGGACAAAAACGGTCGGCAGATTTTTCTGCTCGATGGCGACGGGCGGTTGCTTCCGCAGTTTCCGCTGGCAGGCACGACGGCGTTTGTGATTGCAGATTTGCTGGGCGACGGGAAGCCTGTAGTCGTGGTTGGGAATGGGGAAAGTGTGTATGCTTATTTGTTGGAGTAGTTCAAATTCTTGAGGAGTATCGCCTTCACCTGCTCCACCACGCCATCCAAATCCCTCATTTCCAACCCTTTCATTTCGATGGGCTTGTCCCAAATCACCCGCACCGTGCCAGGGCTGTAATCAAGCCCCGCTGCCTCGCCGGAGATTTTTTTAATGCCTACAAGTGTTTGAACTGCAATCGGATAGCCGCTTTGAAGGGCAATTCTGAATGCTCCTTTGTGAAACGGCAGCAACGGTTCGGCGGAGCGATTGCGAGTGCCTTCGGGGTACAAAAAGACGGAATAGCCATCCTCTAAAGTTTCCTTCAAAGACTTCATGCTTTCAGAACGGGAGGCGACGCTCGACCTGTCCACGAGTACGCACATCTTGCGCACGATGTAGCCGAACAGCGGCACTTTCACCAGTTCGCTTTTTGCTAAAAACTTGTACACACCGGGGTAGGCATAGGCATTTATCATGAAATCCACTGCCGAGAGGTGGTTGCTGACGATGATGTAAGTCTGGCGAGGGTCGAGGTTTTCCAAGCCTTCGACTTTGATTCGAACGAGCGTCAGCCCAAAAAACAAGCGGGTATAAATATGGTGGCTGAACCAGAAAATGCCACGCTGCCATTTTTTGGGCAAAACCAGGAAAGCCAGAAAGTAAAACGGGATGAAAATCAGCCAGAGCAGGAAGAAAACGAGGATGCCGTAAATTGCCCAGAGTTTTCGCAGAATATTCATTTTGATGAGCCACGATGGAGAGAGGTGGTTTTCAGGGAAAATTT
>CAZHLB010000575.1:3207-4876 GCA_964533005.1 uncultured Saprospiraceae bacterium | reverse complement strand
TGCGACAGCGAAATTGACGAAGGCGTTTCGGGCGGATTGACCTGGAACGGCAATGTCGCCTTCACGACCCAGGCGCAGGTGGATGCTTTTCCCGCTTGCTATTCAATTATTGACGGCAACATGACCGTCCAAAATGCAGGCGTCGTCAGCCTGGCGAACCTCGTCAACCTCGTCGAAGTGACTGGAAACGTGATGATTAAGCAAACTGGCTTGAGCAACATGACCGGGCTGAACAACCTGGCGACCATCGGCGGCTACCTGAAAATATTTTCCCACAACTCATCTGGTCAATTGGTCTCCCTGAATGGCTTGGATGGCGTGATGACGGTGGGTGGTGTGCTGCAAGTTTTCAGCAATTTAGAACTGGTGAATTGCTGCGCCGTCGAAGATTTAGTCAACGAAATCAACGGGCATAGTGTCGGCGGCGCAATTACCATCGTGAACAACCCGAACGGCTGTTCGAGCGTGGCGAACATCAATGCGACTTGCGTCAACTACGGCGGCGGCGGCTCGAACAACTTGCTTTTGCCGGACGAAATGGAAGTGGAAGCGGAGATGGCAGGGCTTTCACATGAACAAGTTTTCAGCAGCCTGACCCTCTTCCCGAATCCAATTTCCGCCTCCGGCGGTAGGCGGCTGATGGCAATTGTCAGCGGCGATTTCGAGCGGGGCAATCTTCGGGTGTTCGACGCAATGGGTCGAATGGTGCATTTCCAAAAATTGGAAGCTGGAGCGAGCGAGTTGCAAATTGAGATGGAGACAGGCGGCTGGAAGGCAGGCATTTATCTCGTTCAAGTGATGCTCGACGGGGCGGTTTTGACGCAGAAATTAATGGTAGAGTAAAGCACTCCTATTACTTGGAGGAATTTGAAAAGCCTGACTCTCGAAAGGGAGTCAGGCTTTTTATTCACCCCCGGTTTCAAGAAACCAAGACAATCAGAAAAAGAAAAGCCATCATCGAACCAACGAAAAAAAACTGTTGTTCACCGACCCGCAAATGGAAAAGACGGCTACTTTTGCGCCCTCCAAAAAAAACGGGCAAAAAGGAAAGTCGAAATTTTGCCTTTTTAGGGAAACGTCTATTTTTGCGGGCGCTTTTTGAAAACCCCTTGAAAATAGGGATTTTATGTTCTTTCTCAGTGTCGGGTTTGATTCAAAAAATCAAAAATTTCATGCCAGTATAGCTCAGTTGGTAGAGCAGCTGATTTGTAATCAGCTGGTCGGGGGTTCGAGTCCCTCTACTGGCTCGCTGGCGGATTTCGGATGTGGGATTTCGGTTTTCGGATTTGTAGAACAGCAGCCGAAATCCCAAATCCGAAATCGAAGGGGGTGCGCCGAAGTTGGAGAGACGGGGCAGACTGTAAATCTGTTGCTTGACAGCTGAATAGGTTCGAATCCTATCACCCCCACCCTTTGAATGGAAAATGGAAAATGGTGAATGGTAAATCATTTACCATTCACCATTTATCATTTACCATTCAATTGCGGGTGTAGCTCAGTTGGTAGAGCATCAGCCTTCCAAGCTGAATGTCGCGAGTTCGAATCTCGTCGCCCGCTCAGAATTGCTTTTGGCAGTTGGTTTTTGGCAGTTGGCGTTTTGGGAAAAGCCAAAAACCCACAGCCCAAAACAAATTTGCCAAATAGCGGAGGGGGTTAGCACATACAAGGT
>CAZHLB010000575.1:0-3197 GCA_964533005.1 uncultured Saprospiraceae bacterium | reverse complement strand
TTACGCCAACTTCAAGACTTAGGGCACGAAATCATTGTTTTAATAGGTGATTTTACGGCCACGATTGGAGATCCAACCGGCAAAAAAATGACAAGAAAGCCATTAACCCGTGAACAGGTTTTGGCAAACACCAAAAAGCCAACTGCCAAAAGCAATTTGCCAAAGTAGCTCAGGGGTAGAGCACTTCCATGGTAAGGAAGGGGTCAAGGGTTCAATTCCCTTCTTTGGCTCCATGCACTGCGAGATTGCCGGGTTTCCGGCTCGAAACAGCGCATCATTTCATTCCTAAATTTTTAGTCATAAAATTTTAATTCCGATGGCAAAAGAGACAGGTAAGAAAGAGACATTTAAGAGAGACAAACCGCACGTCAATATCGGGACGATTGGTCACGTTGACCACGGCAAGACTACCCTTACGGCTGCCATCACGTATGTATTAGCCGAACAGGGCCTTGCTGATAAGACGTCCTACGACCAGATTGACGCTGCTCCCGAAGAAAAAGAGCGTGGTATCACCATCAACACAGCGCACGTGGAGTACGCGACTGAAAAGCGCCACTACGCCCACGTGGACTGTCCGGGTCACGCTGACTATGTGAAGAACATGGTTACAGGCGCTGCCCAAATGGACGGCGCCATCCTCGTAGTTGCCGCTACCGACGGGCCCATGCCGCAAACCCGTGAGCACATCCTGCTCGCTCGCCAGGTTGGTGTGCCCAAACTGGTGGTTTACATGAACAAAGTTGACCTCGTGGACGACCCCGAGATGTTGGAACTGGTGGAAATGGAAGTTCGTGAGCTTCTCAGCCTCTATCAATTCGATGGCAACAACGCCGCCGTGGTTCGCGGTTCTGCACTCAATGCGCTTGCTGGCGAAGCGGAAGGCGTTAAATCTATCATGGAATTGATGGATGCAGTGGACACACAAATCCCGACGCCGGTGCGTGCTATTGACAAAGATTTCCTGATGCCGGTGGAGGACGTGTTCTCCATCACGGGTCGCGGCACGGTGGCAACAGGCCGTATCGAGCGAGGCGTCATCAACGTCTCCGATAAAGTGGAAATCATCGGTATGATGAAAGAAGGCGAACCTGCGCTGACTTCCGTGGTGACAGGTGTTGAAATGTTCCGCAAACTGCTCGACCGGGGCGAAGCAGGCGACAACGCAGGTCTGCTACTGCGGGGCATTGAAAAAGACGCTATCCACCGGGGCATGGTTATTTGCAAACCAGGCTCGGTGAAACCGCACAAGAAATTCAAGTGCGAAGTGTACGTGTTGGGCAAAGATGAAGGCGGTCGTCACACGCCGTTTTTCAACGGCTACCGCCCTCAGTTCTACTTCCGCACCACCGACGTTACAGGTGATTGCGTGTTGCCTTCCGGCGTCGAAATGGTGATGCCCGGCGACAACGTGACGCTTGAAGTTACCCTCATCAACTCGATTGCAATGGAGAAAGGTCTCCGCTTCGCAATCCGGGAAGGGGGCCGCACCGTGGGTGCTGGTCAGGTGACGGAAATTCTCGACTAATTTTCTCTTGAAATATCCTTCGAAGAGAAGTGAGAGCGGTGAGAAGTGAGAGGGTGAGATTTTCTCACTTTCTCACCTCTCACTCCTCTCACTTTCTTCGTTTTACGGGAGTAGCTCAACTGGTAGAGCGACGGTCTCCAAAACCGTAGGCTGAGGGTTCAAGTCCTTTCTCCCGTGCCTTCTGGAGGTTTTAGGGTTTCAAAGTTTCAAGGTTTCAGGGTTTCAGTGTATTTGCGCCTGAAACCCTGAAACCTTGAAACTTTGAAACCCTGAAACCTGAAACCATTCCAATGGATAAGATTAAACTGTACTTCCAGGAAAGTTACAATGAACTGCTAAACAAGGTGACTTGGCCCACCTGGGCAAACCTGCAAAGCACGACGATGGTCGTGCTGGCGGCGTTGGGCATATTTACCTTGCTTACCTTCATCATGGACGCCATCTCTAAAAACGCCCTGCAACTTATTTACTGAGAGTGTGAGAGAGTGAGAGGGTGAGAGCGTGAGAAGCTCTCACCCTCTCACTCTCTCACCTTCTCACCTCTAATTCCTTCCATGTCGGACGATAAAAAGTGGTATTCCCTTCGGGTCATCAGCGGCAAGGAGAAGAAGATAAAGGAACGCATCGAGCTGGAAATCCAGCGTAGCGAATGGGCAGACTTTATCACCCAGGTCATCGTTCCGACCGAGAAGGTTTATAAAATCCGCAACGGGAAAAAAGTCATTTCCGAGCGGAACATTCTGCCGGGCTATATTTTGATTGAAGCCGACCCGCAAAAACTGACCGGCGAAGTCGTCAACGCCATCGCCAACGTCCCCAACGTCATCCATTTTTTGGGCAAAAACACGCCCTTGCCGATGCAGCAAGCCGAAGCAAATCGCTTGCTTGGTAAAGTGGACGAATCGAAAGACGCAGGCGAACAAATGCTCGAACCGTTCATCGTGGGCGAAACAGTGAAAATCATTGATGGCCCCTTCACCGACTTCGTCGGCGACGTGCAGGAAGTGAACGAAGAGAAGAAAAAGCTGAAAGTCATCGTCAAGATTTTCGGCAGGGGAACGGAGGTCGAGCTGAATTTCATGCAAGTTGATAAAGCACAATAATTGATGATTGGTGATTGATAATTGATGATTCAAGCTTCCCTTCTTTTATCGTTCATCATTCAGCATTCATCATTATAGAATAATGGCAAAAGAAGTAGAATATCTGATAAAGCTCCAGGCAAAGGGCGGTCAGGCAAACCCGGCGCCGCCGATTGGCCCCGCGCTCGGTTCGAAGGGCGTGAATATCATGGAGTTCTGCAAGCGCTTCAACGCTGCGACGCAGGACAAAATGGGCAAGTTGTTGCCAGTTCTGATTACGGTTTACAAGGACAAGTCTTTTGAATTCGTCGTCAAGACAGTGCCTGCTCCCATCCAATTGATGGAAGTTGCTAAAATCACAAAAGGCTCTGCCGAACCGAACCGCAACAAAGTCGGCACTGTCACTTGGGACAACGTGCGCACCATCGCTCAAGACAAAATGCCCGACCTGAATTGCTTCACCGTCGAGTCCGCCATGAAAATGGTGGCTGGAACAGCACGCAGCATGGGCTTGAAAGTAGAAGGCGGAAACCCGCCTGCTTGAAATGGTGATTTGGAGAGTTGGTGATTTGGTGGTTGGGACGTCC
>CAZHLB010000574.1:0-4903 GCA_964533005.1 uncultured Saprospiraceae bacterium | reverse complement strand
GCCGGAGACGTCATCAAAGACATCCGCATTTCCGTCGTGATGGGCGTGGAATTGTTAGACCCCAACCCGACCAAGGAGTTTGAAATCCGCACCCTCACCGACACCGTGCAATTCCTCGACAAAAACGTCTATGCCGAGTGGATTTTTTACGTCAAACCCATTTCGGCAGGCACATACCCGCTGGTGCTCAAGATTTCAGTCATCGAAATCAGGGACGGCATCGAGCGCAAACGCAACGTGGTGATGGAGGAATCGGTGGAAATTATCACCGATGCCCCCCCTGTGGAAAAAAAGGCGGAACAACAGTTCGTCGCCGCAGGCTACTCGTTGAATTTCTCAGCGCCCGGTGCGCCTGCGATGCCTGGCTCTGCGCCTTCCCGAAAATCGAGCGCATTGGCTGGCACTTTGCTCAAATTCGCTGCCATCGCTGCGACGCTGATTATCGGCGCAGTCGTGATTAATAATTTTTGGCAAAAGCCGGAAGACAAAGACTGGCGCACGGCAAGCAAGCAAAACAACAAGGCTGGCTATGAAGAATACCTGCGCAAGCACCCCGAAGCACCCGAAGCGCAACTCGCCGAGTCGAAGTTGGACAGCATCGAAACGACGGTTTGGGAAAATGCGCTCGCCTCCAACGATACCGTTCAAATCAAGGCTTACCTCGTCGAATACCCGGCAGGGAAATATGCTGTGCTTGCTCAGGAAATGCTTGAAAAAGGCAGGGTTCCCGAAGCGGAGGAGGTCTATTTGCAAATCACCGTCACCGACTCCATTTTGAAAGTGGTGCATGGCGGTGGCAAGCCGCCGTATAGTTTTTCCTTCCTGAAAAATGGCGATGAAATGAAGGTGGAACAGCGAGACAGCACGGGCGAGTTTGACATCCCCATCGGACAGTTTCAGCCTGGCGAATACGAGGTCATGTTGCACGACGTGAATGGTTTTTCGCAGGTGGGTTCTTTCAAAATCGTTGCCCCCGCCCCGCCAACCACGACCAAAAAAGATACGCCGACCGCTCCCGGCAAAACGAAACCTGGCAAGCAACCTGGGAAAAATCAAACCACAAAACCAACTGACAAACCTGCTGATCCAACCAAAACGCCTTCCGATGAAAACCCTGTCTCGCCCGGTGACCAGACGCCGAAGGAACCAACTTCGACCACCAAAGAGGCGATTGAGCGGGAAATTAAAGCAGGCGAATCGCTCTCCCGCCTGCCCATTTACAAAGGCTGCAAAAAGTCGAACCGGGGCAAGGAGGTGAATTGCACGGAAGACAAGATTCAAAACTTCGTGCGTTCTCATTTCGAATACCCGGCAGAGGCAAGGCGCAAAAACGTGGAAGGCTTGGTCATCATCGCTTTTTTCGTGGAAACGGACGGCAGCATCGGAGAGGTCAACATTTTAAAAGACATCGGCGCAGGCTGCGGCGCTCATGCGTTGGAAATCATCAAAAAATTGCCTCGGTTCGAGGCGCCAGGAAAGAACCGGAAGGGGGAGGCGGTGCGGATGTTGTACAAGTTGCCGGTGAATTTCAAGTTGGGGTAAACATATTCTTCCAGGACATGGAAGACGACTGGCAGCACCTGGTGCAGTACGGTATCAGCAGGGAAGTCTATGACGAGGTGCTGGCTGCATTGCGGGCGGTAGGGGAGGAGGAGGCTGCGGCTTCCGAAAGTTGAGCCTATTCAATATTTGTCCAGCAAACTGCCGTGCTTTTTATTTGCAACAAAAGTAAGCATGAGAAAATTGCGCACTCGCCAACACATTATCGAAGACCTGTCTTTCAATCATTTTGAGAAGCACGTGCTGCTTGCCGGCTACACCTTTGAAAGATTGAGAAGGGACTATTCTTATGATGCCAACATCACCACCTTCAGCGAAACTGGGGAGCTTGAAAATGACGAAATCAAAGTTCAAATGAAATCAACCGACCACCTCCTGTATTCCGAAGTCAATAAAGGGTATGAATTTTCCTTGTCGGACAGGGACTTGGAAACTTGGTTGAACAGCAGGCTGCCCGTGTTGCTTATCCTGTATGACGCACAAAAAGATGTTGCCTATTACTTGGAAATGCTTGATTATTTTCGTCAAAACCGCCACCTGCTAAGGAAGATAAAAAAGTTCGTACAAGTATTCTTCCCGCCGGAAAACGTGGTAACTTTGGAAACGATTCAGCATTTCAGAACCGTAAAAAACGAATTGCGATGACGACAGTTAACATCAAAATCATTGACCCAACTTACGCCGAATTGGCAAAAGCCTTGAAAAATCTTGGCTTCAAAAACCAAAGTACGGAAGATACTTTCCGCTACGCTCACAAAAAAACAGGCGTGGTTTGCACCCTTCCAATGAAACCAGACCATGCAATTGTCGAGCGGGGAAGTTATGCACACTTGACCTTAGTCATGGAATGGTACGGTCTCATAAAAGACCGTGACGAACTTGGTCAAATCATCGAAATAAACAGGCGAATCGAGCAATTTGCTGCGGCATGATAACCACCTCAAAACTCGCCCTCCACGCCCGCCGCACCTACCTTGACGGCAAGCTCCAGCCCGCCACCCTTTTCCTCCAAAACGGTCGCATCCAATCCATCCAAAAAGGCAAGCCTGAAAATATTTCCTGCCCGCTCGAAGACCTCGGCGACGTCGTCCTCATGCCCGGTATCCTCGACGCCCACGTTCACGTGAACGAACCAGGCAGAACGTTTTGGGAAGGCTTCGACACCGCCACCAAAGCTGCTGCCGCAGGCGGCATCACGACCATCGTGGACATGCCGCTCAATTCCAGCCCGGTGACTACTTCGCCGGAAAATTTCAAACTAAAACTCGCCGCCGCCGAAGGCAAAAGCCACGTCAACGTTGGGTTTTGGGGCGGCGTCGTGCCGGAAAATGCAAGTGAAATGGAGGCGCTTTTGCGCAGCGGCGTGCTGGGCATCAAGGTATTTCTGACGCATTCGGGCATCGAGGAATTTCCAAACGTGACGGCGGCGGATTTGCGGAAAGCAATGCCTGCCATTGCATCTTCTGGCTTGCCCCTGCTCGTCCATTGCGAACTGGAACCAACCTTTCCGAAAGTTTCAAACTTTCGGAAAGGTGCATCCCCAACCAAATATCAAACCTGGCTGAACAGCCGCCCAAAATCCTGGGAAAACGCAGCCATCCGCCTGATGATTGACCTCTGCCGGGAGACCGGCTGCCGCACCCACATCGTCCACCTGTCCTCAGCGGAGGCGCTGCCCGACATCATTTCCGCCAAAAAAGAAGGCTTGCCGCTCACCGTTGAAACCTGCCCGCACTACCTGTTTTTCTGCGCCGAAGAAATCCCCGACGCTAACCCGCTTTTCAAATGCGCCCCGCCCATCCGGGAACGCTCGAACAACGAGCAACTTTGGGCGGCGCTTGCCGACGGCGTGATTGATTTCATCGCCACCGACCATTCGCCTGTGCCGCCGGAAATGAAATGCCTCGAAACAGGCGATTTGATGCAAGCCTGGGGCGGCATCGCAGGGCTGCAATTTTTGCTGCCGGTGGTTTGGACAGCCGCACGGCAGCGTGGTTTTTCCATTGAAAACGTCGTGAAATGGCTGGTGGAAAGTCCCGCCGAATTTCTCGGTTTGAATGAGCGAAAGGGAAAAATTGCCGTTGGCTACGATGCGGATTTGGTGGCTTGGCAGCCAGAAGCAGAATTTGAGGTGCGAGCCGAGGACATATTTTTCAGACATAAAATCACGCCCTATTTTGGTCGGCGACTGTTCGGCAAGGTGAAACAGACTTGGGTGGGCGGGGTAAAAGTGTTTGAAGAAGGTCAGTTTCTGAAGCCAAACCAGGGAAAATTGATTTTGAACCAATCATCGAAATGACGAATCAAACGCCATATTTTACCTCTCTAACCGACCTCGCCGCCGCCCGCCTCGGCGGCAAAGTCCTTTCCGCCAACGACGAGTTTTTTGCCGAAAAAGAAAACCTCATCCTGCCCGGTCGAGGCATTTTTATCCCCGACAAATACACCGACCGGGGCAAGTGGATGGACGGCTGGGAAACCCGCCGCCGCCGGACGCCGGGGCACGACTGGTGCATCATTCAACTTGCAGCGCCTGGAAAAATCAGCGGCTTCGACATTGACACGAACCATTTTTTGGGAAATCATCCGCCGTTCGCTTCGGTGGACGCAAGTGAGGGGGTAACTTCAAGTTACCCCCTCACTTCGGAGGACTGGCAGAATCTCACTTGGACGGAAATTTTACCCAAATCGCCACTCCAACCCGGCAGCCAAAACATCTTTCAAATTTCCTCCGAAAAAACCTGGACACACCTGCGCCTGAATATCCACCCCGACGGCGGGGTCGCCCGGTTTCGGGCTTACGGCAGGGTGGTCAGGCAATTTGAAAAGGGCGAGGAAATTGACCTGGCGGCAGCCATCAACGGCGGCAGGGCAATCCTGTGCAACGACATGTTTTTCAGCCACATGTCGAACATCAACCTGCCCGGCAGAGGCATCAACATGGGCGACGGCTGGGAGACCAAGCGCAGCCGCATTCCCGGCAACCGGGACTGGCTTATCTTGCGCCTTGCCGCCGCCGGGTTTATCCGGAAAATCGTGGTGGACACCGCTCATTTCAAAGGCAATTTTCCAGATTCCTGCTCGCTGGAAGGCTGCGTCGCCGAGCCTGGAACAGATTTTTCAACTGCAAAAATTGACTGGCAGGAAGTGTTGCCGCCGGTGAAATTGCAGGCAGACGCCGAGCATTTTTTTGAAAAGGAAATCGTGAACCGGGGGGCTTTCACGCACATCCGGCTGAATATTTTTCCCGACGGCGGGGTGAGCCGCCTGCGCATTTTTGGAAATGTAGCCGAAAGCTGACAGGTGGAAATCCGATGCCGGGGTGAAAAATTATTCAAAAAAT
>CAZHLB010000573.1:0-4917 GCA_964533005.1 uncultured Saprospiraceae bacterium | reverse complement strand
GACGCGGATTGGGCGGATTTTCACGGATTAAAATACCCGGTAAATATATCCGTGAAAATCCGCTCAATCCGCGTCATCCGCGTTCCAATCCTGTCTAATTCAAAGTATATCCAGCACAGTCCCCAAAAATATGAGGACGATAAAAAACACGCCGTACAGCACGTAAGCCTGTATCCTACCATTCTGGATAAACTGAAAATAATTCATGCCCGACACCAGCTTTTCCGTCAGCCGGGAGAGGATGTTTGCCTCGAAAAAGTCCTTGTAGTGCGAGGCGTATCTTCTTTTTTCGGGGAAAATTTCCGCCGGGGAAATTTCAGGGTATCGCTTTTCCTCCTTCACCAAAAAGGCGAGCAGTTTGCCCAGGGTTTTTGAGTAGGATTTGCCGGTGTACTGCATCGAAGCCGCCGAAGGAGCAACATATCCGCAGCCCCAGGTGCCACCGCTCGCCACCGGGCGCTTTTTTGCGAAATAATTTCTTGCGAAAAAAACCAGCCCGGCGAGCAGCAAAAACAGCAGGGAAAACCTGCCCACGCTGGCGGTCAGTGCGGTCAAATTGGTCAAAACTGAGGCGTCCGGCAGCAACGAAGCGGGCAGCGCCGAGGTCGCAACTTGCCATGCGCCCGCAAAAAAAACCTGCGGAAACAAGCCGATGCAAAGCATCACCCCGACAATCAAATACTGCGGGAAACGCATCGCCAGCGAAACTTCGACTGCCTTTTCCGGCGCATCGCTGCGAGGATTTCCGAGGAAAATGACGCCGAAATTTTTCGTGAAAGTCATCAAAGACAAGCCCCCGATGAGCGCAAGCGCCGCCAGCGAAAGCATCATCAAAACGGAGAGGTTCAGCTTTGAAATTTGGACGCCTTCGAGGAAGCCGGTGTACAGCAAAAACTCGGAAACGAAACCGTTGAATGGCGGCAGCCCGCCGATTGCCAGGGCGCCGGTCAGGAACAGAATTGCCGTCTGCGGCATCTTTTTTATCAAGCCGCCGAGCTTTTCAATTTCCCTCGTGTGCGTTTGCTGATAAACCGACCCGGCGGAGAAAAAGAGCAGCGATTTGAACAGCGAATGGTTGAGCACGTGGAGCAAAGCGCCGGTCAAACCGATGACCGTCAAAAATGGATTGCCGAGGCTGCGACCGATGAGAAACAGCCCGATGCCTGCGCCGATGATGCCGATGTTTTCGATGGTGCAGTACGCTAACATTTTCTTGAAATCCCGATAAACGGCGGCATTCAAAATGCCAAAAATGCCAGTGAGCAGGGACAGCGCCAACAGCGTTTCACCAATGAGCAACAGGTCGTTTTCGAGCAAAAGCGCAAAGCGCAAAATGCCGTAAATCCCCAATTTCACGATGACGCCAGACATCACGCCCGATACGTGCGAGGGCGCTGCCGGGTGCGCATGAGGCAGCCAGGAATGCAGCGGAATGAAGCCTGCCTTGATGCCAAAACCCACAAAAAGCAAGAGGAACAGCCACACATTTCGATGCTCCCTGAAAAAACTGCCCGCCGCCTCGAAGGAAAAACTGCCTTCCGAAAAATACAGCCAGACAAAGCCGACCGTGAGAAAAACGACTCCGACGTGCATCTGCACGAGGTAGTTGACGCCTGCCTTGAGGGTGCTTTTTTTCTGATGCTCGAAAATCACCAGCAGCAGCGAGGAAAGCGACATCAGTTCCCAGGCGACGAGGAACGCCAGCGAATGTTGGAGCATGCAAACCCAGAGCATGGAGGTTTGAAAAAGCAGGAAAAAAGTCCAGTGCAACTTGAGATTGCCGTAGTTTTTCGAGGCATAAGGTTTCATGTAACCCTTGCCGTACCAAGCCCCGGTGAGGCAGGTGAAATTGACAATGAGCATGAACCAGGCGGAAAGCGCATCCACCCGCAACTGGATTTCTCCGAAAAAAGCCGTCCCAAAAATCGTGGCGTCCACCGGGCTGCCGGAAAGTGCATGAAAGGCGGGGATGGAAGTGACCAAAGCGATGAGCAGAACGAAGAGAAAATGGACAAATGCGCTGGTTTGCGCCTTCAGGAAAGGGAGCAAAATCATCCCGGCTGCGGCAAAAACAACCGAGGAAAGCAGTAGGTCTAGATCATTCATAACGCTTGCAAGCCTGCGAAAAAAGAACAAAAACGAAGGTCGCAAAGGAAAAAGAAATCGAAACCAATGAGAAATCCAACGCCCCGGTTTTTCGGGAAAAAAACTTTTGAAATGCTTGGCGGTTTTAGAACGGCAATTACTTTTGCGCACCTTTTGGCAGGCAAATGAGCTTGCCGGGTAAAATTAACATCGCGGAGTGGAGCAGTTGGTAGCTCGTTGGGCTCAAGATTGCAAAACAAATCGGCTGAATTTTCATCAGTTACGCTTCCGAAATACACTTGGTCGAAAGCGACAAGCGACAGCGAAAACCGAAATCTTCGAATTTCCGCAACGCTTGGGATTTAATCTTGCAAAGGGCTGTCCCGACGGTAACGTCGGGATGAACTTCTGTCAAATTCGGGGAAGCCGGTAGTGTGGTAATCCCGAGCCAAGCCTTGGCAAATTTTGCCTCGGAAGGTGTAGAGACTTGATGGCAGACATCCTACCTCAGTTTTCTGAGAAGGATGAAGGGAAAGTCCAGACTACAAACCCGCCAAAGGCGAGGGCGACGAAAGTCGTAGTAGTAAGCATAACCCAAAGGTCGCAGGTTCAAATCCTGCCTCCGCCACAATCACAAAAGGTTGCCTGTTCGCAGGCAGCCTTTTTTTTATGCCTCCTCCAGCCATGTTTACAGTTTACATTCTTTACGCTCGTCAGCTCCTTCTTTTTTGACCGCTCCTTTTTCAGCCTACCGCCAAATTCCTTTGGCTTCTAAATGAAGCATGATTTTTGAAACCCTGTGATTTCTCTCTCTCGCAGGCATTTTTCTCCCGTCCTCATTCCAACTTTATCAAAAAAGCTCATTTTTGCGGTAGCCAGAAAATATTGCTCTGGCAACGCTCAAAATCCCCCTTCTTCATTTTCAAAATCTGGCTCATGCTCGAGAACATCTCACCGCTTGCCAAAGCTTGGCTTTGGCTGTTCGCCTGCCTGCCTCCTTTTTTTGCCATTGCGCAAGACCCCGTCGTGCTTGGCAACGGCAACACTTCTGGCATCGGCATCACCACCAGCAACAATTCGGGCGGTTCCAGCGGAACGCAAACCATGGACGGCGATGACTTCCTGCCCAACCAGGTGGCGGCTTCCCGCTTTCTCGCCCAAGCTACGCTTGGCCCGGATTACGAAGCCATTCAAGCCATGACCGGCAAGACTTTCGCCGAGTGGCTCGACGAGCAACTCGCCCTGCCCAGGGGTCTCAGCCTCGACCAATACACCCGGGACGTGACCTCGGAGGCGGTGGATTCTACCTTCATCATGGGCGGCGACCCAAACGACATCCATCCGGAGCTTTGGTTTTGGCACTCCGGCTGGTGGCAGTATGCCATGATGGAGCCGGACGTGGTTCGGACAAGGGTGGCGCTCGCCCTCAGCGAGATTTTTGTGGTTTCGGAAGTTACGCTGCCGGAGGCGCCGCTGGGGCTTGCCAACTATTACGACATGCTGATTGACAATGCCTTCGGCAATTTTCGGGAACTGCTCGAAGACGTTACCAAACACCCTTCCATGGGCGTCTATCTGACGCACATGAACAACCCCAAATCGGACTCCACACTCAACCGCTATCCCGATGAAAATTATGCCCGGGAAATCATGCAGTTGTTCTCCATCGGCTTGTATGAACTGAACCCCGACGGCACCCACGTGCTCGACACGGCAGGCAATTCCATCCCGACTTACGACAACGGGGACATCGCTGAATTTGCCAAAGTTTTCACCGGCATGACCTGGGGCGACGCCTACGTTTTTGGGCAAGATGCCTTGAGTGAATTGAGCTACACCGTGCCAATGCAGATGAAAAACTCCTGGCACGAACCCGGCGAAAAGCACCTGCTCAACGGCTTCACCGTGCCCAATCGCACCCCCGTCAACGGCTGGGCGGACGTGGACGATGCGCTCGACAACTTGTTCAATCACCCAAACGTGGGTCCCTTCATCGGTCGCCTGCTCATCCAGCGGCTGGTCACTTCCAACCCTTCTCACGACTACATAGAGCGGGTGGCGCTGGCTTTCAACAACAACGGGCAAGGCGTCCGGGGCGACCTGAAAGCAGTGGTTCGTGCCATCCTCCTCGACCCGGAAGCCAGGGATTGCAACCTCGTGGACGACCCGCTCGCAGGCAGGCTGCGGGAGCCGATGGTTCGCTGGGCGCAACTCTGCCGGGCGTTCAATGCCAGCAGTGAAAAGGGCATTTTCAGAAATTCGATGGATGGATTTTACGAAGATACCGGTCAGCGCCCACTGGCGTCGCCGAGCGTTTTTAACTTTTTTCAGCCTGACTATCAGCCGATTGGGCCCATTGACAGCGCAGACCTCGTGGCGCCGGAATTTCAGATTTCCAACTCCGTCAGCATCGTCGGCTTTGCCAACCGCCTGCACGAATGGGTGATGAACACGGACGACGTGATGGAGTATCGAAGCAATTTTTACGGCGAATGGTACGGCGACAAGCTGGTCAACCTCGACTTGACGGACGAACTGGCGCTCGACCAACTCACGGAAGTCGGGCAGCTTTTGGAGCGGCTCAACCTGATTCTTTTCCACGGGCAAATGACTGATTTCACCCGCGGCACCATTCGCACTGCGCTCGAACAAGTGCCGCAAACGAACTGGGACGTGCGGGTGCGAATGGCGATTTTCCTCTCGATGATTTCACCGGATTACTTGATTCTTCGCTAAAAAACTGAGACCAATCAGGCTGCATTTCAAGCTACTTATTCTGATTAAATGATTGATGATTACATGATTACATGATTGTTGATGGAATGGAAGATG
>CAZHLB010000572.1:0-4921 GCA_964533005.1 uncultured Saprospiraceae bacterium | reverse complement strand
GTGGCATCGGCTTTCATTTGCAAGCTGACAATTCCGGCGACGGCATCATCAAAACCACCCAATTCGGCGCAGACTATGCCTACCGGGTAGCGGTGAACGACGAGTTCTTTTTCAAACTGGGCGTCGAAGCGGGCTTCCGCCAATCAACTTTGGATTGGGACAGGCTCGTTTTCCTCGACCAACTCGACCCGGTGACCGGGGAAGTTGACCAAAACGGCAATCCCAACCCCACCAACGAAGTGCGCCCGGAAGAACTGAGCAAGACTTTCTTCGACGTCGGCGCAGGGTTGCTTGCATACGGCGGCAAGTTTTACGGCGGCATCGCACTGCACCACCTGACCACGCCAGACGAAGGTTTTTTGAAAGAAAACTCAAGTTTGACGGAGGGTTTGCCGCTTCGGGTTTCCGTTCACGGAGGGGCTCAGTTCATCGTTAAAGAAGGCAATAAGCGCCAACCCGCCTCGTTTATCTCGCCAAATATTTTGCTCCTGCGGCAAGGCGGCTACGGACAACTCAACCTTGGCGCTTATTACAGCATGGGTTTGGTGTTCGCAGGCGGCTGGTTTCGGCATTCTTTCGGAAACTCGGACGCCGTGATTGCGATGGTGGGATTTCAGAAGGACATCTTGAAAATTGGGTACAGTTACGACTTCACCGTTTCCGCACTGGCGGGAGCGCCGTCGGGTGGGGCGCATGAAATTTCCCTCGTGATAAACCTGGAAAACAGCGAAGCCCTGCGCAAAAAGCGGTGGTCGGAGCGGTACAACGACTGCTTTAATATCTTTCGATAAAGTTGATAAGAGTTGATAAAGGTTGATTGGGTTGATGTTTTCAAGCTGAAATTTCAGCCTGAAAACATCAATCCAATCAACCTTTATCAACTCTTATCAACTATTCTGTCATTTTGCCGCCTGACAGTTAAAAAAGCAGGTCAGGCAAGCAACAACCAACTCCGCTTCTATCTTTGCGGCGCTTTTTTTCAAAAAAACAACTATTGCTAAAGTGATGAAAAATCTGTTGAAGTTCAGTTCTTTCCTCCTCCTGGCGCTTCTGGCGCTAAGCTCTTGCGGCAAAAAAGAGCGCTCTGCCACCACCGGCTGGCAGTACAACGACCCCAAATGGGGCGGGTTTGAAAAACTCGATTACGAAGGTCAGGCTACCGGTCCCAACCTCGTGCTGGTCGAAGGCGGCACGGTCACGATGGGTATCACCGACCAGGACGTGACCTACGATTGGAACGCCATTCCCCGCCGGGTGACTGTTTCTTCGTTTTACATGGATGAAACGGAAGTGGCAAACACGGACTACCGGGAGTACCTCTATTGGGTGCAGCGGGTGTTCGGCGAAAGCTACCCGGAAGTTTATCTCAACGCCCTGCCCGACACCCTGGTCTGGCGGGAAGAATTGGCTTACAACGAGCCTTTTGTCGAGACTTATTTCCGCCATCCGTCCTACGATGATTATCCTGTGGTGGGTGTGAACTGGCTGCAAGCCAACGACTATGCGCAATGGCGCACCGACCGGGTGAACGAGATGATTTTGATTGAAAAAGGAATCCTCAACCCTAACCCGGAGCAGAAGGATGAAGACAACTTCAACACGGAATCATATCTCGCCGGTCAATACCAAGGCGACGTTCGCAAGAATCTGAAAGACGTTCGCACCGACGGCGAGCGCCCGGTTCGTTTCGAGGACGGCATCATGTTGCCCAGCTACCGCCTCCCGACCGAAGCGGAATGGGAATACGCTGCGTTGGCTTTGATTGGCAATCTCGTCTCCGAAAAAGACGAGCGCATCTCCGACCGCCGCCTCTACACGTGGAATGGCAACACGGTGCGCTATCAAAAGCGTGACAAATACCAAGGTTCCATGCTCGCAAACTTCAAGCGTAGCAAGGGTGACTATATGGGTATGTCAGGCAAGCTGAACGACAGGGCGCACATCACCGCTCCTGTGCGCTCGTCCTTGCCCAACGATTTCGGTCTGTACCACATGGCTGGCAACGTGAACGAATGGACGATGGATTTATATCGCCCACTCACTGGCTCTACCCTTGAAGACGTGGAACAACAAGACCTGAACTCGTTCCGGGGCAACAAATTCACCACCAAAGTCCTGGACGAAGACGGCAAGCCGATTGAAAAAGACAGCCTTGGCCGCCTGCGCTACCGCTACGTGGAAGACGACGAGGTGGCTACCCGTGAAAACTACAAAGTTGGTCAGCCATACAACTTCCTCGACGGCGACAAGACTTCCGAAGCCTTTTACGACTACGGTAAGCACACGCTCATCAGCGACAAAGCCCGCGTCATCAAAGGCGGTTCCTGGATGGACCGCGCGTTCTGGCTCTCGCCTGGCGCTCGTCGCTTCCGGGAAGAAGACAAATCCGGCCGCGACCTCGGTTTCCGCTGCGCCATGACCCGCACCGGCGGTCCCACTGGCAACGAAGATGCTGGCGGCTTGACTTTCAAGACGAAGCAGAACAAAGTGAAGCGGCGCTACAAATAGGTGAAGTAAAAAGTAAAAAGAGCAAAGTAAAAAGTAGGGCGGCTTGGCATGACCAAGCCGCCCAACTTTTTACTTTGCTGTTTTTTATTTTTTCTTAAAAAATACCCGTTTCGATGGGCGCGGAACGGGGATTTTTTTTGCCCCAAAAAATGAATCTTGGATTAGCCTTTTTTCCTAGCAGGCGGCTTGGCGGCAGGCGGTGGCGGAAATTCTACGTTTTCATAAATGTCAGCCATCGAAATGGAGCAGCCGAGGGATTTAAGCAAAACGGAGCCATTTGGGTCAGTTACTCTTGTTTCACGCCAAAGACCTGGTTCTTCTTTGAAACGGGTTTCCACTTCACAACTATCCTGACGAATAAGCACGTATTCGTGGAAAGATGGACGTGTTTTGTACAGGTCGAACTTGCCCTTCCGGTCGTAATTCTGTGTACTGCGAGACAATACTTCCACGATAAGCAAGGGATTGATGAGCAGCAGATTGTCGTCATCCCAAAATTCAGGTTTCTCGCTCACGACAACCGCATCAGCGTACACTCCATGATTTATTTCGGGAATGTAAATCTTTTGGTCGCTGGTGCAGAACCGGTACTTTTTCTTCAGCCCTCGAGCAGCATTTTTTATCGCTGTTCCTGTGTTGAAAGCGATTTCGTTGTGGGGGAAACGTGCGTAAGCCATTTTGACAATTTTACCGTCGTGATACTCATATTTATCCGCCTGCTTTGCCTCCCAAAGCACGTATTCTTTGAGCGTGACGAACCGCTCTTTCTTCTTCAATTTTAGCGGCGGTTGAATGGGCGATGCGATTGTTGTCTGAAACATGGTCAAGTAATTTTGAACAAAAATAGGCTTTTGGCTCCAAAACGAAAGGCACTTCACCCCAACAGCACGAACCCTGTCCAGGGGCAAGCATCATCTTCCTGCACCCAGCTTCCCAAGCGCCGCCTCCATCTCCATTTCCGAAGCCTCTCCCGCCCGTTTCCAGACGATGTTCTTGTTTTCATCCAGCAAAAAAATCCTCGGAAAAGTGCGCAGGTTGAACAGGTTCGCCATGCCGGAGCGCCGGGGTGGGTCGGCTAACACGAGCCAATCGGCAGGCAGGGCTTGCTCGTCCTGAAACTTCCAGCAATCCGCCGCCTCGTCGCCAGACTTGCCGCAGACTGCCATCACTTTCAGCCCCTTGTTTTTGTAGCGTTCGGAAATATTCTTGAGCAGCGGCATTTCCCGCTTGCAATGCGAGCAATCCGGTTGCCAAAACACCAGCAAAATCATCGGCGCAGTCTGGGCGTACAAAGTCACCGGCTGGTTTTGTCGGTCGAAAAGCACCAGGTTCGAGGCTTTTTTACCCACGAAAAGCGGCTCCATCCGGGTAGCGTCGTTGACGATTTTTTGCATTTCCTCCGACTTGGTGCCGGGCGCTTTTCCAGCCTGGATGTAGTTGCGGACGAGGTAAACGAACACCTCGTCGAGCCGGAACTGACTCATTCGCCCCAGGCTGTTGGTCACGTACTTGAAATAATATTGGAGGTTGGTGAAGTTCGAGCTCATGCGGGAAAACACGTCGTCGAGCAGCAATTTCACCGTGTCGGGGCTGGGCGGTGGCAAGTGAAACAGGTAAAAATCGGTGCGGTCAACCCATTGCGGATAGCGCAAAAAATCGTCCGAAGCGAGGTTGGTGCGGTCGAACCAATGCTGGCGCTGAAACTGCCACCGTGCATCCGCCTCCTGCTGCCAACTGTCTGATTTTGAGGAAGAAACAGGCGGCAACGTGAACATCACCTGCTGCACCAAACCCGCCGACAAAGTGCCGGGATTGCTTTTGATAAAATCTTCCTGAAAACGGACAAAATCTTCCTCCGCCGCCACCCGGTTGCGCCAGGAAGGCTCGTCCTGCTTGAAACGCCATACCTCAATCAGCGAATCGAGGCGGTCGTCCCGGGTGTAAAATTGAGTCAGGTAGCGGTAGAAAATTTCATTTTCCGGCGAGCCGGTGATTTTGGCGTTTTCGTAGGGTTTGTTGGCGTTCAGTTCCATGCTGAAATTACGCTGCCCGTCCGCCAGCCAGCATTGGATGTAGCTGAAACCGGCACTCGGCGCTCGCCGCAAAATGATGGCGTACATGCCCGACGGCAGCGGGTCGCTGTTTTTCAAGTCGTAGGTATCGTCGGCGTTGCGCAGGGCAAAAAATTCCGGCACTGCTTTTTTGCCGGTGGTTTTGCCAAACCAGAGGGTGTCGTGGTGATAAAACTGGAATTTAGCGTGGATTTGAAAACCTTCCTGCCCGGCGGCAGATGCGAGAAAAAACAAGGAAAAACTGAGTGAAAGAGCTGCTTTTTGCATGGTCAAAAATTTGGCGTACGTGGCGCCTGAGTGAATCCGTGTCGCCAAACTCCAGTTTGGCGGTCAGTTTTCCG
>CAZHLB010000571.1:0-4922 GCA_964533005.1 uncultured Saprospiraceae bacterium | reverse complement strand
GGGCGATGTCTATAGACATCGCCCATCTTGCCATCTTCTATTCCACCAACAATCATGTAATCATTTAATCTTCAATCATTTAATCAGGAGGTTGCAAAAAAAAAGGTGAGCAGCAACTGCGCCGCCCACCCTCTGGCTCAAACTAAACACGTTTTATCTTTGATTGCCATCATCGTCGCCGATGTCTTCGATGGTTCGGCGGACGTTGGCTTTGAATGTCTCCCATTCTGCCTCGATGTTTTGGTCGAGGCGTTCCAGGTCGGCAGCCAGTTGGGTTTTCTTGACTTCGAGGCTGTCAATCTGGCGCTGAATGTCAGATTTGGCTTCGGCTTTGGCGGCGCTCATGTCATTTTTCAGCTTGTCGAGGCGGCGGTCAATGTCGCTTTGCGCTTCATTGATGTCTCGCCTCAGCTCCGTTTTTTCATCCGCCAGGTCTCCAACTGAATCTTGCCTTTCTTCAACTGCATCCTCGACGGCATCCTTGGCTTTTTCGCCTTTGCTTTCACAGGCTGAAAACGACAGCCAGGTAAGCAATGCAGCGGAAAGGAAAAGACTGAAACTTAATTTTTTCATGGCTTGCTTTTTTGAAGTTTAAACCCACACCCTGTGCTGACCGACTTTTCGATTGCTGTTTGTGGATGGTGCTAAAAAGAATCACCCGGCGGGATGTTCAAGCGGAGTATTGATTTTTTTTCACCTGAAAAGCAGGCATCAGAAGAGCTTCATTGCCAGTAATTTAAGGTGAACCAATGGCGCTTTGCTCCTTTTTACTGATGAATCTACCTCTTGCCAAATCCACAGATATTAATCCCAAACGCATGGTCGCAGAACTTGAAAAAATTGAAACCAGCCCCGGTCAAACCATCGAGTCGGCAGCCGAGGAATTTGTCTTGAAAAGCATGGAGGCAAGCGTCCCGCCAGAGAATTACTTAGATGCAGCCGAACCCGTGAAATCCCTCAAAAAAGCCGTTGATACACTTGCCGAAGCGGCAGGTTTGCCTGAAGAAGACCGCAAAATTTTGACCCTCGCCGCCGCTTTTCACAACGTTGGCAGTCAATCTGCAAAAGGAAAAAAAGCCGTACTTGCTGAAAGCCAGCGCATCGCCGAAGATTTCCTGACAAGTCAAGGCGTAAAAAAGCAGACCATCGAAACCGTGAAAAGGCTCATCGCTGCCCAGGAGTCCGGGCACGAACCGGCTGACTTGCTTGAAAAATGCTTTCTCGACGCCTGTTTCACGGCTTACGGCTCTGTCCATTTTCCTGTCTCCTGGAAAAAGCAGAAGGAAAAATCCTCTGAAGACGAAGATGAATCTCCTTCCATCGAGAAATTGAGGGAGGAAGTGAATGCCTTGAAAAAGCATAGTTTCTACACCATCCAGGCGCAGGAATTATTCAGGGAAGAAAAAGAGGAAATTGCCAAAAAGGCAAAAAAGCGCCTCGACAAAATGAAGGAGGAGCAGGAAAGCCTGCTGAAAGCCACTTCCGTCAGCGCCAACAAAGGCTCGCTGACCATGTTCAAAACCGCCCTTCGCAACCACATTGACCTGACGCAAATCGCAGACAACAAAGCGAACATCATGCTCAGTGTCAACGCTTTAATCATCACCATCGGCTTGCCTGCCTTTTCCACTTACCTGGCGGGAAAGGCTTATTTGCTGGTGCCGGGCGTTGTTTTCATTGCCACCAGCGTCGTCTCGATGGTTTTCGCCACCCTCGCTACCCGACCCATCAAAATGAGCGGCGTGACGGATTTGACCAAGCTGAAAACCGGCAGAACAAACCTCTTTTTCTTCGGTAATTTTTACCGTTTGCCCAGAGACACCTTTGAAGAAGCCATCAAAAAAATCGTGTCGGACACGGAATACCTCGATTCTGCCTTCATCAACGACTTGTATTACCTGGGTTTGGCGCTCGGCTCGAAATTTCGCTACCTGCGCATTTGCTACAATATTTTCATGGTTGGCATTATCCTGTCGGCTACTGCTTTCATTGTCGCTTACCTCATTCGGAAGGATTTGTGAGGCAAGCCCTCAACCTTGAGTTTTTGAACATGCGGCGTGGTTTTACTTTTTTAATACAAGACGCAGAAGTCCATTTTTCTTGAAAAAGAAGGGGTTTCTGCAAGCCTCAAAAGGCTTCTTTCAACCAAATTTTCTAACCAAAAAATCGCAAAGCCATGTTACGATTAGCATTGATTTTCTTCCTCGTCGCCGTTGTTGCAGCCATTTTTGGCTTCGGCGGCATCGCAGCCGGAGCAGCAGGAATTGCTAAAATCTTTTTCTGGGTGTTCCTCGTGCTGTTGATAGTTTCCTTAGTGGCAGGCGGCTTTCGCAGGGTCTGAGTTTTGGAAAATAACCATGATGATTTTAAGTCGAAAGGCAGGCTGTCTGATAGCCTGCCTTTCTTGTGAATGGAGAATTTGAAGGGTTGATAAGAGTTGATAAAGGTTGATGAGGTTGATATCAACCTCATCAACCTTTATCAACTCTTATCAACCCTTCAAATTCTCCATTCACAAGAAAGGCAGGCTATCAGACAGCCTGCCTTTCGACTTAAAATCATCATGGTTATTTTCCAAAACTCAGACCCTGCGAAAGCCGCCTGCCACTAAGGAAACTATCAACAGCACGAGGAACACCCAGAAAAAGATTTTAGCAATTCCTGCTGCTCCGGCTGCGATGCCGCCGAAGCCAAAAATGGCTGCAACAACGGCGACGAGGAAGAAAATCAATGCTAATCGTAACATGGCTTTGCGATTTTTTGGTTAGAAAATTTGGTTGAAAGAAGCCTTTTGAGGCTTGCAGAAACCCCTTCTTTTTCAAGAAAAATGGACTTCTGCGTCTTGTATTAAAAAAGTAAAACCACGCCGCATGTTCAAAAACTCAAGGTTGAGGGCTTGCCTCACAAATCCTTCCGAATGAGGTAAGCGACAATGAAAGCAGTAGCCGACAGGATAATGCCAACCATGAAAATATTGTAGCAAATGCGCAGGTAGCGAAATTTCGAGCCGAGCGCCAAACCCAGGTAATACAAGTCGTTGATGAAGGCAGAATCGAGGTATTCCGTGTCCGACACGATTTTTTTGATGGCTTCTTCAAAGGTGTCTCTGGGCAAACGGTAAAAATTACCGAAGAAAAAGAGGTTTGTTCTGCCGGTTTTCAGCTTGGTCAAATCCGTCACGCCGCTCATTTTGATGGGTCGGGTAGCGAGGGTGGCGAAAACCATCGAGACGACGCTGGTGGCAATGAAAACAACGCCCGGCACCAGCAAATAAGCCTTTCCCGCCAGGTAAGTGGAAAAGGCAGGCAAGCCGATGGTGATGATTAAAGCGTTGACACTGAGCATGATGTTCGCTTTGTTGTCTGCGATTTGCGTCAGGTCAATGTGGTTGCGAAGGGCGGTTTTGAACATGGTCAGCGAGCCTTTGTTGGCGCTGACGGAAGTGGCTTTCAGCAGGCTTTCCTGCTCCTCCTTCATTTTGTCGAGGCGCTTTTTTGCCTTTTTGGCAATTTCCTCTTTTTCTTCCCTGAATAATTCCTGCGCCTGGATGGTGTAGAAACTATGCTTTTTCAAGGCATTCACTTCCTCCCTCAATTTCTCGATGGAAGGAGATTCATCTTCGTCTTCAGAGGATTTTTCCTTCTGCTTTTTCCAGGAGACAGGAAAATGGACAGAGCCGTAAGCCGTGAAACAGGCGTCGAGAAAGCATTTTTCAAGCAAGTCAGCCGGTTCGTGCCCGGACTCCTGGGCAGCGATGAGCCTTTTCACGGTTTCGATGGTCTGCTTTTTTACGCCTTGACTTGTCAGGAAATCTTCGGCGATGCGCTGGCTTTCAGCAAGTACGGCTTTTTTTCCTTTTGCAGATTGACTGCCAACGTTGTGAAAAGCGGCGGCGAGGGTCAAAATTTTGCGGTCTTCTTCAGGCAAACCTGCCGCTTCGGCAAGTGTATCAACGGCTTTTTTGAGGGATTTCACGGGTTCGGCTGCATCTAAGTAATTCTCTGGCGGGACGCTTGCCTCCATGCTTTTCAAGACAAATTCCTCGGCTGCCGACTCGATGGTTTGACCGGGGCTGGTTTCAATTTTTTCAAGTTCTGCGACCATGCGTTTGGGATTAATATCTGTGGATTTGGCAAGAGGTAGATTCATCAGTAAAAAGGAGCAAAGCGCCATTGGTTCACCTTAAATTACTGGCAATGAAGCTCTTCTGATGCCTGCTTTTCAGGTGAAAAAAAATCAATACTCCGCTTGAACATCCCGCCGGGTGATTCTTTTTAGCACCATCCACAAACAGCAATCGAAAAGTCGGTCAGCACAGGGTGTGGGTTTAAACTTCAAAAAAGCAAGCCATGAAAAAATTAAGTTTCAGTCTTTTCCTTTCCGCTGCATTGCTTACCTGGCTGTCGTTTTCAGCCTGTGAAAGCAAAGGCGAAAAAGCCAAGGATGCCGTCGAGGATGCAGTTGAAGAAAGGCAAGATTCAGTTGGAGACCTGGCGGATGAAAAAACGGAGCTGAGGCGAGACATCAATGAAGCGCAAAGCGACATTGACCGCCGCCTCGACAAGCTGAAAAATGACATGAGCGCCGCCAAAGCCGAAGCCAAATCTGACATTCAGCGCCAGATTGACAGCCTCGAAGTCAAGAAAACCCAACTGGCTGCCGACCTGGAACGCCTCGACCAAAACATCGAGGCAGAATGGGAGACATTCAAAGCCAACGTCCGCCGAACCATCGAAGACATCGGCGACGATGATGGCAATCAAAGATAAAACGTGTTTAGTTTGAGCCAGAGGGTGGGCGGCGCAGTTGCTGCTCACCTTTTTTTTTGCAACCTCCTGATTAAATGATTGAAGATTAAATGATTACATGATTGTTGGTGGAATAGAAGATGGCAAGATGGGCGATGTCTATAGACATCGCCC
>CAZHLB010000570.1:0-4935 GCA_964533005.1 uncultured Saprospiraceae bacterium | reverse complement strand
GAAAAAAAATTTCATTTTTTTTCTCTCAAAAAGGACGTTTTCCACCTGTCAGCTTTGAGCCAAACACTTCCTTTCATGCTCGATTACAAAAACCCGAACCTCATCGTCCAGAGCGATGAAGTCGAGGCAGGCAGTGTCACCTGGCACAGCCCAGCCAATCTTGCCATCCTGAAATATTGGGGAAAACATGGAACGCAACTTCCCCGAAACCCTTCGTTCAGCCTGACGCTAAACAGCGCCTTCACCGAGACACAACTCGAATACGCACCGAAGGAGAGCGGCGAGCGCAACATTTCCCTCGAATTCCTTTTTGCAGGTGAACCCAACGAGCCGTTCCGGGAGCGGGTGCTGAAATATTTGGAAAGCGTCGCCGACATTTTTCCTTTCCTGCGCCAGCTTGATTTGACCATTCACACCGCTAATTCTTTCCCGCATTCGGCGGGCATCGCCTCGTCCGCCTCGGCAATGAGCGCACTGGCGCTTTGCCTTTGCACACTCGAAGCGACGCTTTTTGACACGCTGGATGACGACGAGGAATTTGACCGCAAGGCATCTTTCGTGGCGAGATTGGGCAGCGGCAGCGCCTGCCGTTCCATTTTTTCCACCGGCGCAATTTGGGGCGAAACGGGCGACGTGGCTGGTTCTTCCGACTTGTTCGCCGTGCCGATGGAGGAGCGGATGCACGATATTTTCAAGACTTTTCATGATGACGTGCTGCTCGTTAATACGGAAGCAAAAAGCGTGAGCAGCCGTGCCGGGCATTCGCTGATGGAAAATCATCCCTTTGCCGACGGTCGCTACCAGGACGCCCGCCGCCGCTTGCATTTCTTGCTCGGCGCATTGAAAAGTGGCGACGTGGAAGAATTTGGACGCATCGCCGAAAACGAGGCATTGACCCTGCATGGATTGATGATGAGTTCCAACCCATCATTTATTTTATTGAAATCCAACACGTTGCAAATGATTGACCTGCTGCGCAAATACCGGCAGGAGACGAAAATGCCGATATTTTTCAGCCTCGACGCTGGGCCCAACTTGCACGTTTTGTACCCGGAAGAAGTCATGCCGGAGGTGCGGGAATTCATCACGGACGAGCTGATTCCGCTCTGCGAGGAGGAGCAATGGCTGCAAGATTGGGTGGGCGAGGGCCCGGTTGAAGTATGATAAAATGAATTTTCCAGCTTCAACTTCCCGCCGGAAAACGCTGTTTAAGGTTTGCTTTTTCAATATCCGAAATCATAAATCACAAATCCGACCCCGCCAAAGGCGGGTGACAAAAAAAATTACAATGATGTATCCAATAGAACTCACTTCACCAATGGCCAACGAGCTAACTCGCCTGGGTTTCAACAGCCTGACTTCAGCCGAACAAGTAGAAGAAGTGCTTGACAACCAGGAAGGTACAACGCTGGTCGTAGTGAATTCCGTGTGCGGCTGCGCTGCTGCAAATGCCCGTCCGGGCGTGCGCCTGTCTTTGCAAGGGGAAAAAGCGCCCGACAAATTGGTCACCGTTTTTGCCGGCGTGGACAAGGAAGCCACTGCCAGAGCCAGGGAATATTTCCTGCCTTACCCGCCTTCCTCGCCTTCGATTGCTTTGTTCAAAGACGGCAGGCTCGTTCACATGCTGGAGCGCCACCACATCGAAGGGCGCTCTGCCGACATCATCGCCGCCAACTTGAAAATGGCGTTCGACAGGTATTGCTAAATGGCTAAATGGTTAAATGGCTAAATGGCTGGGGTCTCCAGCCATTTAGCCATTTAACCATTTAGCCATTCAACCATTCAAACCGTGCATAAAGTCACCTGTTCCTGCTTGCCTTTCAAGGTGATTTCTCCCAGAATTTTTGGCTGAAAATTGGGGTCGGCTGGCAGCCGGTCAACTAAGTATTTTGAAACTATCAGGTTGACACCCAACTCGTTGCATTTTCCCTGGATGCGGGAAGTGGTGTTCAACACGTCGCCGGTGAAGGCAATGTCTCGCTTCACGGCGCCGATTTCTCCTGCCATCACGAAGCCGCAATGCAAGCCTGCTTTGAACTTGGGCGTAGCGTCGTACTTCTTGCGAAATACCTCCCGTTTTGTCAGCAACGCCATTTCCACGGCATAAAAACAGCGCACACAATTGCTGTTGCGCAAGCCATTTTTCATCGTCCAGCTAATCACGATAGCGTCGCCTGCATATTGGTAAATCTCGCCCCTGGCTCGCAGGATGGGCGGCGTTGCATGCTGAAAAACCTCCTTTAGAAAGTTGAAATAAAGCACCTCGCCCAGCCGCTCGGCAATCACGGTAGATGAACGCAGGTCGAGAAACATGAAAATGCGTTCCTCCCGCTTGGGATGGAAGTATTTGCCTAACAAAAAGGCTGAAAAAACGCCGGGCCCATATTTGTCTTTGACCAGCAAGGCAATCATCGTCATCAACAAAACCAGCAGCCAGAAAAAATACAGCCGCACAAAATGGGAACTGGTCAGGAAGGCAAGCACGGCGTCTCGCACGGCAGGGTGAATGAAGGAAAGCTGGAATTGCCTGCCGTAAAAAAAGGAAATGGAGACCAGTGACACTGCCACCGCCACCATCGAATAGCCGAGGAAAATCAAAACGAGCGTCCACCAGTAAGGCTTGGTGCGAAACCAACCCTCCACGAACCGCACGGTCAGCACGCTTCCGAGCATGCTGCCAAGCAGCGTGGCAATCAATTGTGCAAGGAAAAAGCTGCGGAAATTGAAGTACGGATTGAAGCAGTTGCCGGTGCCGAGGATAGACCACTCGTAAAAAAACTCACCGATGCCCAGGGCAGTCCAAATCAGGAAAATGCCGACAATTTTTCGGGCTTCCGTTCTGCGCTCCGTTTTGATGAGTGCCTTCATTGAAGCAAAGAAATGAAAAAAGGCTGTCCCATTTGGACAGCCTTTTTTTGCGAAAGCAGTGGATTTGTGGATGCGAAATTTTCACCCAAGAAACGCCTGTTGCCAAGCCTTCTTCTCAGTGTTTGCGATACTTCGCCATCATTTCCACCGAAATTACATTTTGCTTCAAAAAAGCGGTGTCGGCGGAGTAGCTGCCTTTGGTTGGGAAAACAACCTCCAGCGAAGGCACAAACCAACCGGGGTCTTCGCCGAAGGCTTGCTTCAATCCCGCTTCACCTTTGCCTTTGATGTCGCTGCCGCTCTTGGTCATGGCGACTTGTTCTTCAAATAAAAACAACCAACTGGCTCTTGCTCTGGCAGTTACGCCGGTGGTGGTTTCATCCAAGAGCGCTACTCTCGCTTCTAATTTGACGTGCTCCTGAGCGCAAACGTTTTCCACCAAATTGCTCCACTGGAAAACCCTGTCGCTTCCGTCCATATAAGAATAATAGACCCCGGTAGTCGAGTCCACGATGGAACTGCCAAGCAGGTACAAGTCATAAGTTTCCCGGACGCCGCAGGGCGAGTCGTCGAACAGGTCGCAGCTCGAAAGAGAGGAAAGGAAAATAGCTCCGACGAGCAGATAAGTTGCTTTCATTAGGCTAAGTTTTGATGCCTTGCCGCCGGGGAAAAATAGATTTGAGCTGGTTTCTTTTTTGTTGCGAAAAGGCTGGTTATCAATGAAAAAGAGGAAGCCCGAAGTTGCTGAAAAAATGGAGCCAAAACAAGAGGGAAGCAGGGTCAATTTTTGGTGACTGGTGATAGGTGATTGGTGACAGGGATGCAACATCCCAGTCACCAATCACCTATCACCAATCTCCAATTGGAAAAGTGCCCGAAAAAAACAAAACTTGCGTTCATAACTTTATTGGATGACACCAGACCGGAGAATTGATAATTGATGATTGTGAATTGGAGCAAGCAACGGCTTTCCATCAATCATCAATCAACAATCATCAATCAATTAGTCACCCAATCTAAACAGCATTTAAAATTGAAATTTGAAGAATTCGAGCTTTCGCCCCAACTGATGGAAGGAATTGACGCCATGGGGTTCAAGGAAGCTACTCCCGTTCAGAGCCAGGCTATCCCTGCCATTTTGAATCAGCAAGACGTGTTAGCCTGCGCCCAAACCGGCACAGGTAAAACCGCCGCTTTCCTGCTTCCCATCCTCAACCGCATCTCGCAAGAGCCTATCGAAGGTATTGATACTTTAGTCCTTGTGCCGACCCGTGAGCTTGCCGTTCAGATTGACCAGCAACTGGAGGCATTTTCTTATTTCACCGAAGTCAGCGGCGTTGCCATCTACGGCGGCAGGGACGGGCATTCGATGGAACAGGAAAAACGGGCGCTCAAGGAAGGCGTGGACATTGTCGTAGCAACGCCGGGGCGCTTTCTGGCGCACATCCAAATGGGCTACGTCAACCTGAATACCGTGCGCCACCTGGTGTTAGACGAAGCCGACCGGATGCTGGACATGGGCTTCGTGCAAGACATTATGTCTATCGTGAACAAGACCCCCCGTACCCGGCAGACGATGCTTTTTTCAGCGACCATGCCGTCCCGTATCCGGGATTTTGCGAAGATGATTTTGAAGAAGCCGGTGGAAATCAGCATCGCTATCGCCAAGCCTGCCGAAGGCGTCACCCAGGCGGCTTACTTAGTTTCGGACGAAAAGAAAAACAGGCTCATCGAGCACCTGCTTCGGGGACAAAAAGGAGTTGCCCAAAAGCGCATCCTCATCTTCGCCAGCAGCAAAAAAAATACGAAGGAATTGGCTGCCTACCTGCGCCGCAAAGGTTTCCCCGCCGCCGACATCCACTCCGATTTGGAACAAGCGAAGCGGGAAGAAACCTTGGCTGCCTTCCGCAACAACTCCATGCCCATCCTCGTGGCGACCGACGTGCTTTCTCGTGGCATTGACATCCGAGGCATTGACATCGTCATCAACTACGACGTGCCCGGCGCCCCGGAGCACTACGGTCACCGCATCGGCAGAACGGCAAGAGCCCACGAAACGGGCTAGGC
>CAZHLB010000569.1:3597-4936 GCA_964533005.1 uncultured Saprospiraceae bacterium | reverse complement strand
TTTCTCTATACAATAAAAAAAAAAAAAAACAACCACCACACCCCCCCACCTCTCTCCTCAGCTTATGAAAATGGCTGGATGGTTCGTCAACCACCCAGCCATTTTCTTTTTCGCAAAAACGGGTAGCTGAAAACCACCACCAAAATCAGCAAAACGCCCCAGTAAAATCCCGGCGAAAGTTGCCGGTGCTCGTGTAGCAACGCCCAGGCGAGAAAGATGCCATAGACAGGTTCGAGATTGATAGTCAGGCTGGTAGCGAAGGCGGAAAGGTGTTTCAACGAGCGCAAAGCCAGCCACCAGGTGAACGTGGTGCAAAGCAAAGCCAGCACGATGAGCAAGAGAAAATCGCTGCCGCCCGGCAGGAGTTTTGCGCTTGGCTCGGCATGCAGGTAAAATGGCATCGCCAGCGAAAGAAATAGCCAGGCGCTCGCCATTTCCACAAAAGTTATCGGGAACGGTTCGGCGTTGTTGACCCATTTTTTATTCAACGTGCCAAAAACCGCCGCCAGCAGCGCCGCCGCCAAGCCTACCCAGACGCCCGCCCGCATTTCCACTTCCACATTTTCCACAATCAACACCATGCCGGGAACGATGAGCAAGCCGAGAAAAACCTCGTGCTTCTTAATTCTTGTGCGCAAAATAAGCGGCTCGACCAGCGCCGTGAAAAAGGCGGTGGTTGCCATGCAAATCAATGAAATCGAGGCATTTGCGAGTTTGATTGCGCCGTAAAATGCCAGCCAATGCAGCCCGGTAAGCACACCGACGAAGGCAAATTGCAGCAAGTTTTTGACCGGCATCCCTCCTCGAAACAACTTCCCTACCTGCACAAAAAACACCAAACTCAGGCTCGTCAGCAGCACCCGCCACCACACCAGCGACAGCGCAGGCAACTCGATGAGCGCCCCCAAAATGGCAGTGAAGCCCCAAAGGAAAACGGCTATGTGAAGTTGGAGGTAGGCTTTGTTCGTGTCAGTCATCCGGTTTTCTTTTCGGGTCAAAAGAACAAAAACAGGTGGGGTTGTCTTTCTTTGCGCCAAATTAAAACCACTCGAAAATGGCAATCAAACCAGGCGACAAAGCCCCCCTTTTCAAACTTTGGAGCAGCGACAAACAAGAGGTTTCTCTCAGCGATTTAGCCGGGAAAAATGTGGTGCTGCTGTTTTTTCCGCAAGCATTCACACGGGTCTGTACGGCAGAATTGTGCAGCACGAGGGACGGGCTTTCAGACTATCAAAACCTGAACGCCCAGCCGCTGGCTATTTCCGTGGACTCGGTCGCCACGCTGAACCGCTTCAAAGAAGACCAGCAACTCAATTTCCCGTTGCTGTCCGATTTCAAC
>CAZHLB010000569.1:0-3587 GCA_964533005.1 uncultured Saprospiraceae bacterium | reverse complement strand
CGATGCCATCTACGAAGAATTTGGCTTCGGCATGAAAGGCGTCTCGAAACGGGCAGCTTTTTTGATTGACAAAAACGGCATTATTCGCTACGCCGAAGTCTTGGAAAATGCAGGCGGCTTGCCGAACTTTGACGCCCTGCGAGCGACGCTCGAAAATTTAAATTAACCCGTCCCGGCGCTTGCCGGACTTGAACACGCAAACTACCTTAGCGAAAAAAATAGATTTGAGCCATGCCCACTTTTCCATTTTTTGAAGAAGACGCCGACGTTTTGCTCGAAGACCAAGTCATTGATGACTTAGGCACGGGCGAAGTGTCCCAACTCGTCGTTTACAACGACAACGTGAACAGTTTTGAATGGGTCATCAAGAGTTTCATAGATGTCCTCAAACATTCCAGCGAGCAGGCGGAACAGCTTTCCGTCCTCATTCACACCAAAGGAAAAGCCATCGTAAAAACGGCTCCGCTGAAAGAGCTTCGCCCGAAAAAAGACGCCTTGCTCGACCGGGGCTTGGCGGCGATAATTGATAAAATTTCGGGAAATTGAGGAAGTTGGGAAATTAGCAGAAATCAGAAAAAAGCAGGCGGGCAAAGGAGTTTCGACTCTTTTGCCCGCCTGCTTTTTTAGGTGGAAGGTTGTCCGAAAACAAATCTTCGGCTACCTTTCAATCCAAGTTCCGGTTGATAAGGTTGATAGGGTTGATGAAGTTGATTTTGAAACAAAATCAACCTCATCAACCCTATCAACCTTATCAACCGCCAGAAATTCAGCAGCATGGAAGTCCTTGAAAAATTGCCAGTCAGCCGCCAGGAACGCCTCGAAATGGGCGAGGAACTGATTCGCTTTCCCGCCTCGCCGGAAGAATTTTTCGAAATGCTCGCCGAGTGCGAGTACAACGTTGAATACCTAAATGGTGAAATCATTTCAACTATGGCATACGCTTCAGACTACCACGAACGGATTGTTCAAAACATGGCTTTGCTGCTTGGCAACTTGCTGGCAATGCTCGACTATGTTTGTTACGTTAGCAACCGCCCGCTCGTCTCTCCGGGTTATCCTTCGTACCACAACGCCGACAACATGGTCGTGCAAGGGGAACCGGAATTGGTAAACTTGACTGGTAGCATGGATGCCGTCGCCAACCCGGTGCTGCTGGTGGAGGTGCTTTCCGAGTCCACCCGGAACTATGACCTGGGTGAGAAATTTGCGAGCTACCGCAAAATCCCATCACTGCGCCAGGTGATTTTCATTGATTCCGTCCGCCGGGCGGTGACGGTACAAACGAAAACCGAAGATGGCAGGTGGCTGCTCGCCGACTACGAAAATGCCAATGACCAAATCTCCATCCTCGACGAAGGCACTGTTTCTCTTGCCCGCATTTATCGAAAAGTGTTTTAAAAAATGCCGCTTCCCTGGCTCACGCAAGACGTCACCCTCTTCCCGCCTCCCGAAATGGCAGGCGAAGAAGGCATCCTCGCCGCCGGCGGCGACCTGTCGCCGGAGCGATTGCTGGTGGCTTACAGCCAAGGCATTTTCCCCTGGTTCAATCCCGACGACCCGATTTTGTGGTGGTCGCCCGACCCCCGTTTCGTGCTGTTTCCCAATGAATTAAAGGTTGCGAGAAGCATGCGCCCGTATTTCAATCAGCGAAAATTTGAGGTGAGTTTCGACCGGAATTTCCGGCAGGTGATGCAGGAATGCCAACAACCACGCCCTTCGCAATGGGGCAGTGGTACTTGGATTACCGAAAACATGCTCGAAGCTTACACCCGCTTGCACAAGCTGGGTTTTGCACATTCTGTAGAAGTTTGGCAGGGCGGCGAGTTGGTCGGCGGGCTTTACGGCGTGTCGTTGGGCAAGGTTTTTTTTGGCGAGAGCATGTTTGCCAAGGCGAGCAATGCTTCCAAATTCGGCTTCATTTCACTGGTGAAAAAATTGGAGGAGCGAGGCTTTTGGCTGATTGACTGCCAGCAGGAAACTGAACACCTCGGCAGCTTGGGCGCACGGGCGATTTCGAGGGCTGCTTTTCTGGAAATTTTAGAGAGGAATGAAAAGGAGGAGACGCTGCGAGGGGATTGGGGAAAGTTGCTTAGAGGTTGATTTTCAAGTCTTTCCGAAAGTTTAGCAGCCTCCACGTTTACGAAACTTTAAAAGTTTCGTAAACGTAGGCGGGCTAACTTTCGGAAAGGTGTTAGCTCAACGACGCATGAATTCCTCTCGCTGCCTTCTTCCCTTCCGCCGCCGCATTCACCACTTCCGCACCGCCATTCACCGCATCGCCTCCGGCAAAATACTTCGGATGACTCGTCTGAAAACTGCCGGGCTGCACAACCAGCTTGCCTTTTTCATCAAAAATAAGCCCCTCGATTTGGCTCGCCAAGCCGGTTTGTTTTGCCTGCCCCGTCGCCAAAATTACTTGGTCGCAAGCAATATCGAACTCGCTGTCCGGCACGGAAACCACCTGCCCATTTTCCGTTTTCGTCTGCCGGAAACGGACGCCTTCAACCTTGCCGTCGCCAAAAATCGCCACTGGCGCAACGTTGAAAATGCCTTTCACGCCGACAGACTTGGCTAATTCATACTCGAAATTATATGCGCCCATTTCTTCTTTCGAGCGCCGGTAGGCAATTGCCACCTCTGCCGCTCCAAGCCGGGCGGATTCAGAAGCGGCATCCATTGCCGTGTTTCCGCCGCCGAGGACGAGGACTTTTTTGCCCACCTGTACTTGTAACGGGTTGATTTTCACTGCTTCAATAAATTCTGTTGCTCCGACGCAGCCGGGCAAATCTTCGCCAGGAATGCGCAGCGGTCGGGTCGCTCCCAAGCCCATGCCGAGGAAAATGGCGTCGAAGTTTTGCTCCAATTCTTGCCATTGCGTTGCCGTTTGAATGGGGCGGTTAAAATGAAGGACAAAGCCAAATTGCGCTTGCAGCCAAGCCATTTCATCCAGCACGTCCTGGTTAGTAATTTTATAGGGTGCGCAACCATGCAATGCCAAACCGGACGGGTTATTTTTTGCCTCGAATATTTCCACCTCATATCCCAATATGCGCAATTCGCAAGCGCATGATATGCCTGCGGGCCCTGCGCCGACGACGGCTATTTTTTTGCCATTCGGCAATGCAGGTGAAAATAAATTCTTGCCTTTTTCAATGATATTGGAAGTGGCGTAACTCTGTAGCCTGCCAATTTCTATCGGCTTGACGTTCTGGTGATTATAGACGCAAGCTCCTTCGCATAGTACCTCCGTCGGGCATACTTTGCCGCATATATTTCCGAAATAATTAGCGTCATAAATTGTCTTCGCTGCGCCGGAAATATTGTCCGTATTTATTTGGCGAATAAACAATGGAATATCAATGCCCGTCGGGCATGCTTTCACGCAGGGCGCATCGTAGCAAAACAGGCAGCGGCTGCTTTCATAATATGCCATAGTCGGGTTCATGTATGGCTTTATTTGCTGAAATATTTGGGCAATTTCTGCTTCGGTGGTTGGTCGGCTATATTCTGGCATTTTTATCTTGTTTGAATTAGGATGTTCAGGATTTCAAAGGATTTAATCGGGGCTCATGTGGCGTCTGCGTGAA
>CAZHLB010000568.1:0-4937 GCA_964533005.1 uncultured Saprospiraceae bacterium | reverse complement strand
CCCTACGGGACTGGAAGGTTCGGTGGTGGGCGGTATGCTACCGATGTTTCGTCCCTATGGGACTGATTGCCAACGACTTAACATCCGAACTTACGTTTGAATAAAGAGTCTGGAGGCTCACGTTTACGAAACTTCAAAAGTTTCGTAAACGTAAACCGGGAATCATTGCCTTTCTCCAAATCTGCTTCCTTGCCTACCTTGCACCACCTTTTCACACTCAAACTAACTTCTCGTGAAAAAAACGTGCAAACTCCGCCTTGCCTTCGGGCTTGTCCTCGCCTTGTTTTTTTGCCTGGACATTTTTGCTCAAAACTTCCTTCCAAATTGTGGTTTCGATGAAATGAACCACCTGCTTGAACTAGAAAATCCGCAGCTTGCCAAAGAGCGGCAGCAGTTTTTGCAGGAAGCGATTCCTTTACTTTCCGCTGAAAATCAACAGGATGGGGGCGTACTCGAGCCGCTGCTTTCCATTTCCGTCGTGGTTCACGTCATTCACAACGGCGAGCCAGTCGGGCAGGGAGCGAACCTCTCCGACGAGCGCATCCGGACGCAAATCGAGGTGTTGAACGAAGATTTTTCCAGCCTGAATGCCAAGTTTTTTAGCACTCCGGCGCAGTGGTTGGGCGCAGCGGGTGTGCCTAACATCCAGTTTTGCCTGGCTACGAAAGACCCCGCCGGCAATGTTTCCACCGGCATCACCCGCCACGAAATACAGGTCACCGGCACTTCCTGGAGCAACAACAACATCAATTCAACCATCAAGCCTGCCACCAAATGGGAACCCCTGCGCTACATGAATATTTACGTGTTGGGCATTCCCGGCACGACGGCGGCGGGCGGCGTGGTTGGTTTTTCAAATTACCCGACCACATCCCTCATCGGGGCGGCGACGGACGGCATCGTGATTGACTACAATTGGTTTGGCGGCGAAGGTTACCCTGCCTCCGGCATCCGAACTTTGACCCACGAAACGGGGCACTACCTCGGCTTGCCGCACACCTTCGACGGCAACACCTGCCCCGGCGACGACGGCATCAGCGACACGCCGAACATCGAAAAATCTACTCGTGAATACATGACTTTGGACTGCACGAATGGCTTCCCGACGGGGCCCGTTTCCTGCGGAAATGCGCACATGTACGTCAATTACATGGACTACGTGACCGAAACTTGCTACACTTCCTTCACAAATGGGCAGGTCAATCTGATGCGGGCGGTGCTCGACGGCACGTCATCGGGCTATGGTTACGGCAGCCGGGCGCAGTTGATTTCGAGTGCGCCGAGCCAGTGCTCGCTGGCAGCGAACGATGCTGGCATCATCCGGCTACTTTCGCCGGGGGCGGTGATTTGTGCGAACACCCCGTTTTCGCCGCAGGCTACATTGCGAAACTTCGGCGTGGCTGACCTGACTTCGGTTCAAATTATCTGGAAAATGACCCCGGCGGCTGGCGGCGCAATCACTTTCGACACGCTGACCTGGCAGGGCAGCTTGTTTCCCGGCGGAAATCTCGACGTGTTTTTGCCTGACCTGCTGCCGCCGGATGGCTTGTACGACTTGACCATTTTTACCAAAAACCCAAACGGCGTTGCCGACCAGCGCATGGCAAACGACACTTTGGCGGCGACGGATTTGCGAGCCTACATCGCTGTCGCACCGCCCGTCGTGGAGGACTTCGAAGGCGAAACTGCCTTCCCAACGGAGCAGGGCGTTTTTGCTTACAATATCAGCAACGACGATTTCGAATGGGAACTGACCGGTGAAGCCAGCGGCTTTGGAGAAGGCAACACGTCGGTGGTCTTCGACAATTTCTCCGGCACGGCAAGCAACAACCCGCTCGGCACACTCGACGCTTTGATAACCAGCCACTTGGATTTGTCCGACGTCAGCGATGCCGCCTTGTTTTTTGACGTCGCCTACGCTCCTTTCGACCCGTTTTTGAGCGACACACTGGCGGTGCTGACTGCCGTGAATTGCTCGCAAAGTTTCAACCAAATCATTTTCAGAAAAGGCGGCGAAACCCTCGCCACCGCGCCTGCCACGACCAGCCAATTCAAACCTACCGAATCACAATGGCGGCAAGAAACGATAGACCTGAGCGCCTACGACGGGATGCCCGACGTGACCCTTGCCTTCGTCAATCAATCGGGCTGGGGCAACCGGCTGTTTTTGGACAACCTGAAAATCGGGGTCGCCTGTTCGAGCCTGGCGGCATCGAGCCTGGGCGTGACCGACCAGAGTTTTTACCAGGAAAACAATGGCTCGGCGAGCGTTTCGGTCAGCGGCGGCAATGCGCCGGTCAATTTTGCCTGGAGCAACGGGGCGAGTGGGACTTCGATTTCAAACCTTTCGCCGGGGATTTACTCGGTGACGTTGACGGATGCTTTCGGTTGCTCGGCGGTGCTGGCGGATACGGTGAAGGCACTCAATTGTGGCAGTTTGAATGTTTCCACGCCAGTCGTTCATGCCATTTGTTTTGGCGGTTCGAGCGGAACGGTGCTTGCCATTCCGTTTGGTGGGGTGTCGCCGTACACTTTTGCCTGGAGCAATGGCGCAACCACTCAAATCATTGCCGACCTTCCGGCAGGCACTTACACCGTGACCGTAACTGGCGCCAACGGCTGTCCCGCTTCAAAAACCGTTACCGTGATGCAACCTTTGGAAATCACGTTGACCACCAGCGTCAGCCACGAAACGGCAGTCGGCACAAACGACGGCTCGGCGAGCGTTTCTGCCACCGGCGGCAATTTTGGCTTCACCTACGCCTGGAGCAACGGCTCAACTTCAGCGTACATTTTAAACCTCGTCCCAGGCAATTATTCGGTCACCGTGAGCGACTTGGGCGATTGCACGGCGGTTGCCTCGGTGACGGTAAATTCTTTCTCTTGCGCTGATTTTCAGGCAACTATCGCTTCAACTGATGTGGCTTGTTTTGGTCAAAACAACGGCTCGGCGACGGTCAATGCCGCTGGTTTCACGCCGCCGGTGAGCTACAATTGGAGCAATAATCAAAGCTCGCAGACCATTTCCAACCTCTCACCGGGAAGCTACTCGGCGACGGCGACCGATGGGGCGGGATGTTCGGCGGTGCTTTCGGCGACGATTTCCGAGCCGCCGCCGCTGTTGGCTTCCGTCACGGCGACCGGCGAAACGGCTGCCGGTGCGAACAACGGCACGGCAAGTGTTTCGGGCAGCGGAGGAGTGCCGATTTCCGGCGGCACTTACCTTTTTCAATGGAGCAATGGGCAAACCGGGCAAAGCATTGGAAACCTTGTACCGGGAACTTATATGGCAACGGTGACCGACGCCAATTCTTGCACGGCGACTGTCATTGCGACGGTCGAGGCGTTCCCGTGCAGCCTGTTGGTTTCGACGGTCAGTGTGCCTGCCTCCTGTACAAATTTGGCAGACGGCTCGGCGACGGCGACGGCTTCGAGCGGCACAGGTGCGGTGAATTTTGCCTGGTCGAATGGCAGCCAAAATGCAACGGCAGCCGACCTGTTGCCTGGCAATTATTTGGTGACTGCCACCGATGCGGCTGGCTGCACGGCGACCGGCTCGGCAGAGGTGGAAGGCATTGACTTGACGCCGCCGGTGGCGCAATTGGATACTTTTTCGACGACCCTCAATTCTTCAGGGTTGGCGAGCGTCCCGGTGGGAATGTTGCTCGGCGGCAGTTTCGACAACTGCTCGATGGTTTTTGCGGAGCCTGATTTTTTCCAATTCGACTGCGATGACCTCGGCGAGAACACGGTTTTCATCACCTTGGCTGACGCCTCCGGCAACCTGACCACTGCCTCGACGGTGGTGACTATCTCTGATAACAGCTTGCCAACCATCACTTGCACTGCCGATTTTGAAGTGGAAACTTGCCAGGAAATCGAGTACCCGATGCCGGTCGCCAGTGACAATTGCAGCGCCGGGCTTGAACTGCTGGCTGGCTATGCCAGTGGCTCGAACTTCCCGGCGGGCACGACGGAAGTCACCTGGCAGGCTGCCGATTCCAGCGGAAACATTGCCACCTGCACCTTTCAAGTGACCGTGAGCTACGACCTGGCAGTGACTTACGAAGTGCATGAACCAAGCTGCAACGGCGACAGCGACGGAGCCATTGACCTGTTCATCAGCGGCGGGCAGACGCCTTACGAAGGAATGTGGAGCCACGGCGCAGGGCCTCTTTTTCTGACTGCCGGCTCGTATTCGGTGACGGTGACCGATGCAAACGAATGCACTTTGGTCGAAACCATCGAGGTGGGCGAACCTGAACCGCTGGTTGTTGAAATCCTCAGCACAAGCCCTGCTACGAATGGGCAACCGACCGGGGTGATTCAATTGACGGTGAGTGGCGGCACCTCACCTTTCTCTTTCGCAGCTTGGTACAACGGCAACTTGATTCCCGATTTCGACACGCAGCACGTGCTGCCCGGCACGTACAAATTGCAGGTGACCGATGCGAATGGCTGTGTGGTGACGACCGAAGAAATCACGGTGGAAAACATGGTCGGAACTTCGGAAGCAGTGTTGGAAAGACAGGTGATTTTGTTCCCAAACCCCAGCAACGGCAAGGTTTTTCTGAAAATGGAGATGCCGCAAGCAAACGCAGCGCAGGTGGAAGTTTTCGATGCGACTGGGAAGGTTTTGGTTTTGAAAAAGCAGGTGGAAAATGGCGGGATGATTGATTTAGAAGTCCTTGAAGCTGGTGTATTTTGGGTGAAAATAGGCATTGACGAGGCAATCTATTGGCGGCGGGTTGCAGTTTTTTAAACCCCGTCAATTCTGCGTATTGCCTCTACCAAAAGTAATTTCACCCTGACTTTTGCCAGTGAAAAGTTTATCTATTTTTGCCCCACTTTTTTCAAAAGCAACCGTAAGCGAACGATGAACTATGAACTCCGAACACCCAAATCGTTGAATTTCAAGGCATTCACTGTTCGTAGTT
>CAZHLB010000567.1:522-4942 GCA_964533005.1 uncultured Saprospiraceae bacterium | reverse complement strand
CGGACGGCACGTCAGACTTCGTAGTTCCTCTGCGAGGATGACAAAAGCGACTTGCGGACGGCACGTCAGACTTCGTAGTTCCTCTGCGAGGATGACAAAAGCGACTTGCGGACGGCACGTCAGACTTCGTAGTTCCTCTGCGAGGATGACAAAAGCGACTTGCGGACGGCACGTCAGACTTCGTAGTTCCTCTGCGAGGATGACAAAAGCGACTTGCGGACGGCACGTCAGACTTCGTAGTTCCTCTGCGAGGATGACAAAAGCGACTTGCAGACGGCACACCAGACAGGACGAAAACATCATGCTTTAAAATTCGGGGTGACTCATGTGAAAGAATCCTTTGCTGCCAAACGGAGGATACAGCTTCAAGAATTACCTTTGCCGCCTTCCCTGAAACTTCTCCTTCCCACGGACAGACTTTCATCCCTGCAAATTTTCACAAACAAGTCAGCGACTTTATCTTTGCCGCCCATTTTCGGGCGCATGGCGCAAACCAAGTGTGTTGAGTTTCAAAATTTTATGCAGGAGCAATCAGTCCTTTCGCTGAAACTCTCCCCACCGGCAAACGTAATGAATGGCTGAATGGCTAAATGGTTAGATGGCTAAATAGCCATTTAACCATTTAGCCATTCAGCCATTGAAATTGGGGTCGCAACAAATGAAAACCTTCCCTTCCCGGAAAGAATTGAGCAATGCAATTTACCATCAGACATCGAGCAGATTTAGCGCCGGAAGCATGGATTGTGCCTGTCGCAAAACAGGAAAACATGGAGGCTGCCCTCGCCCCCGTCGCCGAAAGAACCAACGTGCCGTTTGAGCTTGTCAAAGCAGATTTTCAGGCGGGGCTGAAGGATGTTCACACCTTGTATTTCACTGAAAATCAACGTGGGAAGAGACTTTACCTTTTAGGTTTGGGAGAGAAACCGGGCGCAGCGGAAGTGATGGCTGCCTTTCGTTCTTTCGCTTTCAAACGCAAAACGAGCCTGCCCGCCGAACTCGGCATCAGCTTCACGGAAAACAAGGTTGGCATCCCGATTCCCGCCGCCGTCGAGGCTGCGGTGAACGGCATGATGCTCGGCTTTTACGACATCGGTTTGTACAAAACGGAGGAAAAAAAGGAGTCGGAAAAGCCGGTCGCCAATGCGAAAGTGGACGTTTTCGTGCCGGAAGAATTTGCCGAAGCCGCCCAACTTGCCATCGAAAAAGGCAGCGCCTTCGCCCGCACTCAGCTTGAAATTTTCGACCTCGTGAATGCGCCCGCCAATAAAAAAACGCCGCAAACACTGGCAGATTGGGCAGTTCAATCCGGCGAGCGATACGGCTACTCGGTGAAGATTTTTGAAAAAGCGGAAATCGAGTCGCTCGGCTTGCATGCCCTGCTTGCCGTCAACCGGGGCAGCGAAAACCCGCCTACTTTCATCGTGATGGAATACCTGCCGAAAGGCAAAACCCCGTTGAAAAAAATCGGCTTGGTCGGCAAAGGCGTCACCTTCGACACGGGTGGTTTGAGCATCAAGCCCAGCGCAGGCATGCACTACATGAAAACCGACATGGGCGGCGCCGCCGCCGTGATGGGCACGGTGGAAATGGCGGCAAAACTGCAACTGCCCGTCCACCTCATCGCCGCCGTGCCTGCCACGGAAAACTCGGTGGACGCCAAGAGCATCCGCCCCGGCGACGTGATTGGCTCGTACAGCGGCAAAACCATCGAAGTGATTGACACCGACGCCGAAGGCAGGCTCATCCTCGCCGACGGCTTGAGTTACCTGAGCAAAAATTTCCAGCCTGACGTGCTGCTCGACCTCGCCACTTTGACTGGCTCCTGCATCCGTACGCTCGGCTACTACGCAGGCGGTCTTTTTTCCAACAATGACGATTTGGTGAGCCAACTCGTGCAGGCAAGCAATGCTACCGGGGAGCGGCTTTGGCGGCTGCCGCTTTGGGACGACTACAAAAAGGAAATCAAGTCCGACGTCGCCGACGTGAAAAATTTCAGCGGCAACCCTTCCGCCGGGGCTATCACGGCTGCCAAATTCCTCGAAATGTTCACCGGAAATCATGCTGCCTGGGCACACATGGACATCGCCGGGGTGGCGGTGGCGGACTCGGAGTTTTCTTCGCAGAAGAGTGCGACGGGGTTTGGGGTGCGGTTGCTGATTGCGTATTTGGAGGGGTTGGTGGAGCGGAAGGGCGGGTTGGATTGAAAGAAAAAGAAAGGCGCAAGCGGGAAATTGATGCCCAATGGGGCGAGGCAGCAGACAGGTCATGATTGCCTCGATGTTGGCAAAATTTTCCCCAAGTCCCTTGACGAAACAGGTAGATTCTCAATACGCAAATTCCTGAGAGCGCAGTGCATCTTTGCATCTTTCACCATTGAAAATCAACGCAAAAGTCGAAACTATGAGCAAGCTCCTTTCCAACGGAGACACCCTCCTGTTTGCCGACATCCGGCAAATGATAGAGGATACCCGCAAGACGGTCAGCCAAACCGTAAACATGGGCATGACCCTGCTGTATTGGAACATCGGCAGGCGCATCAACGAGGATGTGTTGCAAAACGATAGAGCTGAATATGGAAAGCGAATTGTCGTTACGTTGTCACGACAATTGACAGAGGAATATGGAAGTGGATTTTCCAAGTCTTCCTTATCCCGAATGTGCGCATTTCACCAGGAATTTCCTATGCTCGAAATTGTTGCGACGCTGTCGCAACAATTGACATGGTCACATTTCATCGAAATCATCCCTCTCAAAGAAGCCTTGCAGCGGGAGTTCTACTCTCAAATGTGCCGCATCGAAAAATGGGACGTGCGCACGCTGCGCAAGAAGATACAGTCCATGCTTTTCGAGCGCACCGCCATTTCCCAAAAGCCGGAAGAACTCGCCAAAATGGAACTCCGGGCGCTCAAAGAAGAAGACCAACTCAGCCCAGACCTCGTTTTCCAAAATCCTTACCTGCTCGACTTCCTCGGGCTGAAAGATACCTTCCTCGAAAAAGACCTGGAGCAAGCTATTCTTCACAAACTGGAGCAGTTCCTCCTCGAACTGGGCAGGGGCTTCGCCTTCATGGAGCGGCAAAAGCGCATGGTCATAGACGGCAACGACCACAAGCTCGACCTGCTGTTTTACCACCGGAAACTCAAGCGGCTCATTGCCATTGACCTGAAAATCGGCAAGTTCGAGGCGGAATACAAGGGCAAGATGGAACTCTACCTCCGCTACCTCGAAAAGCACGAGACCGAACCCAGTGAAGACGCTCCCATCGGTCTCATCCTCTGCGCTGAGGGCAACCACGAGCAAATCGAACTGCTGCAATTAGACAAGGGGAACGTCAAAGTGGCTGAGTATATCACGGAGTATTTGCCGCCGGAATTGTTGAAACGCAAGCTCCACCAGTTCGTGGCGGCGTCGAGGCGGCAGATTGGGGGGAGGTAGGTTAGAACTTTATCTCGCAGCAGGTTACTTGCCTTTTTTCTCGGCTTCTAATTTTTTTAAGTCTTCGGGGGTGAGTTTGGCGCCGGCGGCTTGTAGTTGCTCTAAGGTGAATTGGGCGGCGAGGTGGGGGCAGAAGGGACTTATTTGCCAAATCTTTACTGTTCTACCGCCGCCGCTTGCCAATCGCTTGCCATCGGGCGACCAGGCAACGGCGGTAACGTAGTCCGAATTCCCTTCCAAGCTGAACAACTCCCGGCGACTTTCTACATCCCACACCTTGACCGTCTTATCCATTGAGCCGCTTGCCAATTGTTTGCCATCGGGCGACCAGGCAACGGCAATAACGTAGTTCGGATGTCCTTTCAAGCTGTACAACTCCCGGCGGCTTTCTGCATCCCATACCTTGACCGTTTTATCCACTGAGCCGCTTGCCAATTGTTTGCCATTGGGCGACCAGGCAACAGCGTAAACGGAGTTCAAATGCCCTTCCAAGCTGAACAGCTCACGGCGGCTTTCCAAATCCCACACCTTGACCGTATTATCCCCTGAGCCGCTTGCCAATTGCTTGCCATTGGGCGACCAGGTAACGGCGTGAACGAAGCCCGAATGCCCTTCCAAGCTGAACAGCTCACGGCTGCTTTCCGCATCCCACAACTTGACCGTCTTATCACCTGAGTTGCTTGCCAATCGCTTGCCATCGGGCGACCAGGCGACAGCGGTAACGTTGGACGAATGCCTTTCCAAACTGAACAGCTCACGGCTGCTTTCAGCATCCCACACCTTGACCGTCTTATCCCAGGAGCCGCTTGCCAATCGCTTGCTATCGGGCGACCATGCAACGGCGATAACGGCGGACGAATGCCCTTCCAGGAGGAACAACTCTTGGCGGCTTTCCGCATCCCACACCTTGACCGTCTTATCACCTGAGCCGCTTGCCAATCGCTTGCCATCGGGCGACCAGGCGACAGCGGTAACGTTGGACGAA
>CAZHLB010000567.1:0-422 GCA_964533005.1 uncultured Saprospiraceae bacterium | reverse complement strand
CCAAACTGAACAGCTCACGGCTGCTTTCAGCATCCCACACCTTGACCGTCTTATCAACTGAGCCGCTTGCCAATCGCTTGCTATCGGGCGACCAGGCAACGGCGAAAATGAAATCCGAATGCCCTTTCAAGCTGAACAACTCCCGGCGGGTTTCCAAATCCCACACCTTGACCGTCTTATCCCAGGAGCCGCTTGCCAATCGCTTACCATCAGGCGACCAGGCAACAGCAGTAACGTAATACGAATGCCCTTCCAAGCTGAACAACTCCCGGTGGCTCTCTGCATCCCACACCTTGACCGTCTTATCCTCTGAGCCGCTTGCCAATCGCTTGCCATCGGGCGACCAGGCAACGGCGAAAATTCTTTTCGAATGCCCTTCCAAGCTGAACAACTCCCGGTGGCTCTCTGCATCCCACACCTTG
>CAZHLB010000566.1:0-4946 GCA_964533005.1 uncultured Saprospiraceae bacterium | reverse complement strand
TCTACTTTTACCTTCACTTTTGACTTTTACCTTTTGACTTTTTACTTAAATCTTCTCCTGCAACCGCCTCATCCTCAAATTCTTCTGCTGCTGGTTGCGCAAAAATCCGTAGAGCAGCACCAGCAAAATCGGCAATCCGAAATTCAGGTATTTCAAGAGGTTTCGCTTCCCGGCAGCTTCGTCGCCGAGATAGGCTTCGTCAATCGGGCGGGTGGCGATGCCTTTGGTGCGCAGGTCAATCAAGCCGGTGTCGTCGCTCAGGTAGTCAATCGAATTGACCATGAGGTTGATGTTGTCTTCGCTTTGCCCCCGGCTGCCTTCGCCGCCGCTCACCGGGAAGTCGCCGTCGCTGATGACGACGATTTTTCCGCCTCCAGCCAATTCTAAAATGCCGCCGAGCGTGACTGCTCCTTGCGGAAAATCCGCCGCCGTCCATTTTTTATCAAAAACGTCAAACTGCACCGGCGCAGGCTGAATGGCGGAACGGTCGGAAGATTGAATCAACGGCGTGAACGTGCCGCCCGTGCCGGAAAACTTCACCGGGCTGGCGAAAGCGAAAATCACCTGCTCCAAACCTTTCGTGATTGGATGCTCCGGGAATGCGGCGATGATAGGCAGGTAGGGAAATTGAACGGGCGTATTTATCACGAAAAAACCTTGCTGCTGCTGCACATTCACCGTGCCGCATTGGGCGTCGAGGACAAAAGCAGTCTCCACTTCCAAACCTTTCGATTGCAGCCAAGCTTCCAAACCCGTGTTCACCGGTCGCCCTTGCTGGGCTTGCAAGTCGCCATCTACCCGGTTCAAGGCGAGGAAAATATTGCCGCCATTGGCTAAATATTTATCCAACCGGACAAGTTGCTCCGGTGGAAATGAGTCGGCGGTCGCAACAAAAGCCAATGCTTTGAACCGCTCCAGCGAGCCAGTGTCAGCGCTCAAATCCACCGCTTGTACGTCGTACAAAATGCTCAGAGATTGATACACCTGCCCCAATTCCTGCAAAGGTGGCTCGCCGTGTCCCTGCACAATGGCGACTACCGGCTTGTCTTTCACCGCCATTTTCTTGATGCTCGTGGTCAAGGCATATTCCATCCCCGTGCCCGTCGCCACGACCGGCATGGCGTCTTTTGCTTCGCCCATTTTCACAACCGCTCCGAGAAAAGCCTTTTGCTGCTTGGCTTGGTCTTTTTCCCGCACCTGAATCATGACGGGCTGAATGCCATTTTCACCAGCTTCTTTTTGTTTATCCTCGTTCGTGCCGGGGTCAACGAACTCGTAGTCCACCATGCCTTTCGAGGAATTGCGGTACTCGACGAGCATTTCCTGGAAGTCCTTCCTGATTTTTTGTAGGTCGGGCGGCAGGTCGGTGGAAAAATAGGCGGTGACCGTCACCGGGCTTTCCAGGCTTTTCAAAACGTCTTTCGAAGCCTTGCTCAAAGTGTATTGTTTGCCTTCCGTCAGGTCGAGGCGCAGGAAAAAACGCTGCGATAAGACGTTGACCAGCAGCAAGATGCCTGTGACGAGGAGGACACTGATGAGGGTTATTTTTTTCATTTTTTAAGGTTGATAAGGGTTGATGAGGTTAATAAGGGGTTGATTATCAACCCTTATTAACCTCATCAACCCTTATCAACTTGAATATTTCTCTCCGTCAAAAACAGCCCCAGCAAAATAATGCTACCGAAATAAATCAAGTCCTTCGTGTCCACCAGCCCCCTCGAAATTGAGTCGAAATGATTGCTCAGGCTCAACATCTGGAAAAAGCCGCCCAGCCACCCGGTCATCCCGCTCGAAATCAGGTCGAACAAAAAATGGAAAAAGATGCCGATGAACAGCGCAAGCAGAAAAGCCACGATTTGGTTGTTCGTCAAACTGCTCGCAAACAAGCCGATGCTGATGTACGAGGCACTTAAAAGCAGCAATCCCAAGTAGCCGCAAAGCGTCGCCCCATGGTCGAGATTGCCGAGGCTGGCTACGGAGAAATAATACGGCAGTGTGCAAGCCAATGCAATACAAACCAACAGGAAACACGAGAGGAATTTGCCCCAGACCACCTGCCGGTTCGTTACGTTTTTGGTCAAAAGCAATTCGATGGTGCCCGTCCGTTTTTCCTCTGCGAACTGGCGCATGGTGATGGCGGGGATGAAAAAAAACAGCGTCCAATTCGCCACGCCGAAGAAAACGGCGAGGTCGGCTTGCTTGCGGAAAAAGACATCCGAGCCGAACAGCCAGGTGAAGAAACCGCTGAAACCGAGGAAGGCAATCAGCACGATGTAGCCCACGAGGGAGTCGAAATTGGCGCTAAGCTCACGTTTGGCAATTACCCAGGAAGGGTTCATAACGAGTTATTTTTTTGAGGCGCAAACATAAAAAGGAAGGGTAACTACTTCGCATTCAGCGGGTGCAGTTAAAAAAGAATAGCTGTTGAAAATGGTGGGAAGTTCTTTGCAACCCGTAATTCGCTTGAGAAGCTTTCTGCCATTTTATTTCTTTGTTTTTTTGCCGTTACGCTTATGATAAAAATAATTGACCTCCACTTCCAGGGACTTCCGCAAACCATCGCCGCTTTCCTGGTGGAAACGACCGAAGGTGCTGCACTCATCGAAACGGGTCCCCATTCCACTTTGCCTGCGCTCGAAAAAGCCTTGCGAGCGGAAGGCTACGAACTCGCAGATGTCGGCCACGTTTTTCTCACTCATATCCACCTCGACCACGGCGGCGCAGCCTGGTTTTTCGCAAAAAACGGCGCGACGATTTACCTGCATCCCCTCGGCGAGCGCCACCTGGAAAATCCGGAAAAACTGCTCGCCTCTGCCCGGCAGATTTACAAAGACGAAATGGACAGACTTTGGGGCGATTTGCAACCCATTGAAAAAGAGCGACTTCGAGTCGTCGGGCACGAGGAAGAAATCAGGGTTGGGGAGACCGTTTTCAAAGCTTTGCACACGCCCGGTCACGCCGTTCATCACATCGCCTGGCAAATTGACCGGGTACTTTTCACCGGCGACGTGGCGGGCATCAAGATTGACGGCGGCATCGTCGTGCCGCCCTGCCCGCCGCCCGATATTCACCTTCCTGACTGGCAAGCATCCATCCAACTGATAAAATCCAAAGGTTTCGATGCCTTGTATTTGACGCATTTCGGCTTGGCAACGGACGTGGAAAACCATCTGTCAGAGCTGGAAACCCGCCTGCTGGATTGGGCAAACTGGATGAAGCCTTATTTTGAAAACAATGCCAACCCCGCCGAAGTGACGCCTTTGTTTCAGGCTTACGTGGCGAGCCAACTCGAGGCGGCAGGAATCCAGGGCGAGGATTTGGAAAAATATGAAAGCGCCAACCCGGCATGGATGAGCGTGGTGGGATTGCTGCGGTATTGGCGAAAAGCGACGCAAGCATGACAACTCAATTTTTCAACGACCTGAAAATCAACCTCCGGGGTGACCTTCTCACCGACGTATATTCCCTCGGAATGTACGCCACCGACGCCAGCGTCTATCAAATCCAGCCCATCGCCATTGCCTTGCCAAAAGACGAAGCAGACGTTTTGACCGCCATTCGCATCGCCGCACGCCACCGAGTCGCCGTTTTGCCGAGAGGCAGTGCCACCAGCCTTTCCGGGCAAACCATTGCCGAGGCGCTCGTGCTCGATTTCACCAAATACCTGCACAACGTGCTGGAAATCAACCCGGCAGAGCGGTGGGCGAGGGTTCAACCCGGCGTCACTCTCGACCAGTTGAATGACCTGCTCAAACCGCACCGCCTCCACTTCGCACCCGACCCTGCGACGGCGAACCGGGCTACTTTCGGTGGCATGATTGCCAACAATTCCTCCGGCACCAAAAGCATCGTTTACGGAAAAACCGTTGACCACGTCCTCGAAATGAAAGTGGCTTTGGCAGATGGTACAGTGCTGAATTTCAATGAGTTGAGTCTCGAAGATTGGGACGCAAAAGCCAATCAACCCGGCAGGGAAGGTGAAATTTACCGGCATTTCCGCTCGCTCGTTTTTGAAAACACGGAGGAAATTCTCGCTCGTTTCCCCAAAACCATGCGCCGGGTGCAAGGCTACAACCTCGATGAATTCGCAGGCAAAGAGCGGTGGAACCTCGCAAAACTCATCTGCGGCAGCGAAGGAACGTTGGCAACGATTCTCGAAGCCAAAGTCAATCTCGAACCGCTGCACAAGCACCGAAGCCTCGTCGTCGCTCATTTTTCCGACTTCCTCGAAGCCATCCGTGCGACCGAGCCGATGCTGGAATTTCAGCCCTGCGCCGTCGAATTGGTGGACAAATCGGTGCTCGACATGGCGAAGGAAAACCTTTCCACCGCCCCGCTCACCTGGTTCATCCAACCCGACCCGGCGAACCCCGGCGAAGCGCCGGTAGCTATGCTAAACGCTGAATTTCAAGGCGATACGCTCGAAGATTGCCTCGACCGTGCCGGGCGTTTGGTGGAAAAAATGCGCAAGCTGGGTACGGGTTATGCCTACCCAGTTTTCACCGACGAGAAAAAAATCAACGACGTCCTGACGGTGCGCAAGCGAGGTTTGGGCTTGGTGATGGGCGTGAAAAGCAACCGGCGATTTCTGTCTTTCATCGAAGACGCAGCCATCCCGGTTCCGAAATTGGCGGACTACATCGCCGAGGTGCTTGCGATTTGCGAAAAATACGAAACGCCCGTTTCTGCCTACGCCCACGCCAGCGTCGGGGTGATTCACGTCAAGCCTTTCCTCGACCTGCGCACGGCGGAAGATTTGGAGAAATACAAAGCCATTTCCAGGGAGACCTTCGAGTTAGTAAAAAAATATGGCGGCTCGTGGAGCAGCGAGCACGGCGACGGCTTGGTTCGCAGCGCCTACCTGCGGGAGTTTTTTGGCGAAAAAATTTACGCTGCCCTGCGCCAGGTGAAGCAACTTTTCGACCCGGAAAACCGCATGAATCCTG
>CAZHLB010000565.1:0-4947 GCA_964533005.1 uncultured Saprospiraceae bacterium | reverse complement strand
GCTTTACTTCCCCTCCTCCAGCACCTCCTCCTTCAAATCCCTGTTCACCGCAATGCTCGCATTCAGCTCGAATCCCACCAGCAAAATGAAGCAGTTGATTTGAATCCAAAGCATCAGCACCATGATGGTGCCGATGGAGCCATAGACCTTATTATACGTGTCGAAAGCCTCCACGTAAAATGAAAAAGCCAGCGAAGAAATCAGCGAAAGAATCGTCGCCAGCGTCGCCCCCGGCGTAATCCACCGGAACCTTCGGCGCAGCGAAGCTCCGTAGCGATAGATGATGGCGATGCCTGCGTAAAAAAGCAGGATGATGGTCAGCCAGCGAAAAAAACCAATCAGAATGGCGCCCGCCTGGGTCAGGTTGAACAAGTCGGCTAACAGGTTGATGAGAAAGTTTCCCAAAATAATCAGCACCACAGACGAGGCGAGCAAGCCCCCCATCAGCATGGTCAAGGCAATGGCAACCAACCTTTTTCTGTACCACGACCGCTGCTTGAAAGTTTTGTGGTGCGCCTTTTCGAAGCCTTCCATGAGCGCCAGCATTCCATTCGAAGAAAAATAAAGCGTCAAAATGAAGCCGATGGACAAGACCCGGGTGTTCGGCTTGACGAGGTTTTTGATGAGAATTTTCACCTCCTCGCCTGCATTCGTCGGCATGATATGGTCAATATAGCCGTTGATTTCCGTCTCGAAACTCTCGTAAATCGGCAACAGCGTGGCGACCGTAAAAAGGAAAATGATAGCTGGAAAAAGCGATAGGAAAAAACTGAAAGCAGTCGAGTTTGCCCTCGAAATCAGCGTCACCCGCTGCGTTTCGTGCCAGACGAACAGGGCGACATCGTAAACCGGCACTTTGAAAAAACCGGGCATCGAGCGCATCTTGCTCCATTGCAAAACCTTGGCGACCGGCGGGAATTGCTCGATGGCTTGCTGAATTTTATCCAAGGATGGCAGTTGGAAGGGCGGCACGGTTCAATTGGTAGTTTGAAGAAGCAGTTGGCAACGGCAGTTGGATTTTCCCAAAAGTCCCGGTCAAATGCGTCCGGGCAAAAATAGACCGCCGCCGTTTTCTCGCTCCCTTTTTTCCATATTTGACACTGAATTCGCTGATTTTACTGATTTCGCACTGCGCCTAATTCAGTGGAAATCAGCAACCTCCAGCGATTTCAATGTCAAATATCATGGTTCATGGTTAGGCTTTCAGTCGCACATTATTCTTCGTGGTCTCTTGTGGGCAAACATCTATCATCTTGTAACCCGCCGTTTCAACGGCGGGGCTTGCCGCAATCCCCCCACACATCTATCATCTTTACAAGACATCAACATCCGATGTTGATGTCTTGTAAAGATGATAGATGTGTGGGGGGCGTCGGTCGTCCCGCCCGTTGAAACGGGCGGTTACAAGATGATAGATGTTTGCCCACACGAAACCACGAAGAACCAAAATCATTCATGCCTCGAACACTCACCCTTCCTTTCTTTTCTGCCAAACTCTCCCTGCCGGGCGGCGAAACCATCATCGTCCCGCTGACCGACACCGACGCCGTTTTTCCTGGTCGGACAAGCCGGGAGGTGGCGGACAAATTCGCCGATGCTTTCCAGAAAAAAGTGCTCGATAAAGGCGAGTACGCCAAAGTCCTCGAGCACCTGCACGACGGCGATTTTCTTGAAAAAAACCTCACCGTCGCTTTTCCCGCTGCAAAAGATGGCTTCAGCTACCCCGCCTTCGAGTTGGCTTTCGATTATTTCACCCAAATCACCCCGAAAGGCATCTGGGCTTTCTTGCCCGGGCTGGGTTTGGAAAGCCTTGCGCCAGACGAAACTCGCCTCAAAGAGCGCCTGACTGAAGCAGTGAAAATTGAGTTCACCGCCCAAAAAAGGCTGCAAGCCGTCCAAAAAATCGTCGCCGCTGCCTGGTTTGAAAATGCCAGCCTGGAGCGGGCGACGGTGAATTTGAAGTTTCACACACCAGCCGAATTGGAAAATCTGGAGAAGGAACAAAAGCGGGAATTACTGCGAAAAGTGGCGCAAAAGCTGGAAGTTTTGCGCCAGCAAACCTACGGTCGGGAGGAGGAGGCGAGCCAAGCCGCCCGCATTTTGAAAAGTAAATACAACCGAAACCTGCTGCTCGTCGGCGCTTCCGGCGTCGGAAAAACGGCGCTCATTTGGGAACTGGCGCACCGCCGCCACCGCCTCGGCATCAAATCGGATTTTTGGGAAACCACCGCCTCGGCGATGGTCAAGGAACTGACCGCCGACACCGGCTGGCAAGACAATTTGAACCACTTGGTCAAAGAATTGAGCGAGTTGAACGGCATCCTTTTCGTCCGAAACCTGGCGGAATTGTTCGAGGTCGGCAGGTATGCAGGCAACGAAACGAGCATCGCCGAGTACCTGCAACCCTTCCTGGCGAGGGGCGAAATCACCCTGATTTCCGAATGCACGGCAGAGGAACGTGCCCGGCTGGAAGTGCGCTATCCAAACTACTTGTCGCTGTTTCACCTGGTCTTTTTGCAAGAGCCGGGAAAGGAATTGGAAGATATTATTTTGCTGAAAGTCAACGACTTGGCAGGAGAGCGGCAGGTTTTTATCGAGGTGGAAGCGGTGCAGGAAATCATTCGACTGCACCGGCGATTTTCGCCGTATTCGGGCATGCCGGGCAAGCCGATTCGGTTTTTAGAAAGCCTGATGATTGCGATTTCGGGTTTGGGATTTCGGATTTCGGATGCGTCCCCCAAATCCGAAATCCGAAATCTCAAATCCGAAATCGAAAGCGACCCCGTCCTCACCCGCCAACTCGTCCTCCATCAATATTGCGAAGAAAGCGGCATGCCCCCGCTCATGGTGGACCCCGACGTGCCGATGGACACCGAGGCAATCCGGTCGCTTTTCAACGAAAACGTCTTCGGGCAGGAGCGGGCGGTGAATGCCGTCGTGGACTTACTCGCAGCCGTCAAAGCTGCGCTGACCCGCACCGGAAAACCGATTGCATCCTTCCTTTTTGCAGGCCCCACCGGCGTCGGAAAAACCGAGTTGGCGAAGGTGCTGGCGACGTTCATGTTCGGCAGCCGGGAGCGGCTTTTGCGATTCGACATGAGCGAATTCAGCGACCCCTACTCGGTGATGCGGCTCATCGGTGGCAGCTATTATTCGAGCGGATTGCTGACTTCGGCGGTGCGGCGGGAGCCATTTTGCGTCTTGCTTTTTGACGAAATCGAAAAGGCAGACCCCGCATTTTTTGACCTCCTCCTGCAAATTTTGGGAGAGGGCAGGCTCACCGACAGCCAGGGAAAACTGGTCAATTTTTGCTCCGCCATCATCGTGATGACTACCAACATGGGTGCGGCGAGCCTGCAAAGACCTCGCATCGGCTGGAAAACCAAAGCCCAAAAAGACGACGTTGCCGAGCATTTTCAACGGGCGGTGGAGCAGTCTTTCCGACCCGAATTATTCAACCGCATTGATTCGGTGGTCGCCTTTGCGCCGCTCGACCAGGACACGGTTCGCTTCGTGGTGGAGCGGGAAATCGAGTTGTTTTTGAAGCGGGAAGGCATTCAATTCCGCCACCTCGACCTGCAAATCGAGCCTGCCGTGCTGGATTTCCTGGCGGAAAAAGGCTACGACCCGAAATACGGCGCTCGCTACCTGCAACGCACTTTGCGGGAAAACCTCATCATCCCGCTTGCCCAGGAACTCAACCGGCACGATTACGACGAGCGCCTGACTGTCAAAATTTCCCGCCAGGGCGAACTCATCCAACTCGACCTGAACGCCGACCCGCTCGGCTTCGAATTGATGCTCGAACAATGGGACAAACTGACCCTCGCCGACCAAGCCAGCGAGCAGCGCCGCCGGGTCGCCGGGCTGCGGGAAGGCTCGGTTTTCCTGCGTTTTTACAATGAAATTGACCAGTTGGAAGGAGAGAAAAAGCGCCTCAAGGACAAGTTTTGGCAGAACCAAAAAAAGGCGAAACACTACTCCCACCTGCTCGACCTGCGCCAAACCGGCGACCGGATTTATGCAGAAATTCAGGAAATGGAAATGGAAATCGCACTCGCCAGCATGTCTCAAGGCACGTTCCGGTCGGACTTCGGCGAGCGGCTGGATGCGTGGAAGAATTCGTTTTTTCAGTTCCAGGTGGACTTATACAGCCGCCTGCATCCCCGGCGAAATACTTGCGTGCTTGCCATTTTTGGCTTGGACATCAAGGAGTTAATTCAGTTTTACCTGGCGGTTTTCAGGAAAAAAGAATTCGTCCTGAGCAAAGCCATTACCATTTGGCACGTCCAAAATGGCGTAAAAATGTCTTCCGAAAAATTGCCCGGAGAACGCCCGTCCAAATGGGCGGCAAAAAAGGCAGAGCTTGTAAAAAAGATGAACGTGGACGAGGAAAGCCCTCCCACCTACCTGCCGCAGGAAGAAATTTTGGAAACCCTGCCTGCCCTGAAATTCCTGCCACCGGAAAATGAAGCGCTGCTTTGTGGCATCGAGTTGGAAGTGCAAGGCACGTGCGCCTGGCTTTATTTAAAGGACGAAAAAGGCATGGTGCAATGGTGGTCGGACGAAGAGAATGAATACACCTATTTGCAGGTGGCGACCGGGCAGGCACTTGTCAAAGTGCCGTTGGACATTCACCGGCGCAGTTATTATCAAAAGCAAGGCAAAGTGCGCCGGGTGCGCACCAACAGCGGCTTGGCGGATGACGTTTTGGATTTTTCAGTCACCAAAAAGCTGGATGCTTTGCCAGGGGTTTTGGTGGAAATATTGGATAAGCAGTTTCGGGAGGCGATTACAGCGGCATTTGATGAAGAATAATATTGGCTTATCCGGCTCGTATTTTCTCGGCTTTTTTTTGATTAAATGATTGATGATTAAATGATTACATGATTTTTGATGGCATGGAAGATGGTCGGATGTGCGATGTCCCGGGACATCGCACATCCG
>CAZHLB010000564.1:0-4957 GCA_964533005.1 uncultured Saprospiraceae bacterium | reverse complement strand
GATGCCGAAGCCGACCAACAGGCTTCCGAACAGCACTTGCCAGCCGCCGAAACTGATTTTTTTGTGGCAAAACGAGGCGTTGAGCAGCAAGGCAAAGGTGGCGAGCATGAAAAAATGAATGAATTTGTCAGCAAAGGGCGTGGAACTTATAAGCGCTTTAATTGCTACGCCAGCGGGGTTCAGGGCTGCAACGGAGTAGATGACGAAACCAAACGTGAGGAAGGCTAAACCGGTCAAAATTTTCAGGAGCATGGAATTGCGTTTGCTTCCGGCTTTGCCAATTTTTTTGCCAAATCAGCGCATCAGCGTAAAACTGCCTTCAAATAATGCAATCCGCCCGTCGTCGTATTCAATCTCAGCGAAGTAGGCGAAAACCGCAGGCTTCATCGGTCGCCCGTCGAGGTTGCCGTCCCAGCCGAGTTGGTCAACGTTGGGCGGGAAGTTTTGCCGCTCGAACATCTTTTCGCCCCAGCGGTCAAAAATCAGCAGGCGGTTCACCTGGCGGACACTTGCTCCGGCATAGACTGTGAAGAAATCATTGATGTTGTCGAGGTTCGGCGAGAAGGTGTTGGGGACAAAGACCTCGTCCGATTTTTCAATCAGAATGTGCAGGTAATCAATGGCGTAGCAGCCGTTTTTGTCCACCAGTCGGGCGGTCAAAGCAGTCGTGTAGCCAGGCTTCGCCCAAGGCTCCATGCAATCGAGGCAGGAAAGAAAGGCAGGTTGAAACAGCCATTCGATGGTGAAGGAATCTTGCAGGTTGGTCAAAGCTTGAAGCTGAATGCTGTCGCCGAGGTCGAGAAAGATGTCGTCGCCCAATTCCAGCAGCACTTGCTCCGGCTGTTGGATGGAAAAACTGGTGTCGAACGAGCAACCGTAGGCATCCAGCACAGTCAAGTCATAATTGCCAGGAGGCAGGTTGGCGAAGTGAGCGGTCTCTTGAAACTCGCCGTCATTGAAGGAATACAGGTAAGGAGGCGTACCGCCAATGATTTCGCCGAGGACAAATCGCCCGTCCGTTTTGCCGTAGCAAGAAATGTCCCGCACGTCGGCGAGCATGGATTCCGGCACCGGCGCAATGGTCACCTGCACAGAATCTCGCAGGTCGCAGCCAGACTCATTGTCCACAATGGTTACGTGAAAACGGGCAGTGCTGTCGGGTGAAAAAATTCGGGTTGCTTCTTTGTTGCCGTCGTCCCAAGTGTACAGGCAATGTTCGCAACCGGCGAGGGTGGCGTCCACTTGGACAGTTTCGCCAGGGCAAACTGGCGTCGGCGAGGCGAGACTTGCCCCTTCGAGGTAGCAGCCCGTTTTCAAAACATACATGTCATTGACGCCCCGTGCAAAGTCGTCTTTGTAAGGCAGGCTTTCCCCCGAAGCGGAATGCCCGCCGATGATGAAGCCCCGCTTGTGCGCCCGCATGATTTTGGTGGCGAATTCGAGGTTCTTGCCGCCGACGTCCATGTCCCAGATTTTTTCACCTTCCTGGTCGAGGTAAATCAGCCAGTAATCATTCAGCCCGATGAGGGTGTCTTCCTTGTTTCCTTCGCCGGTGGTGTCTCTTGCCTCCGACCAGGAGCCGCCGACGACCAGAAGTTTTCCGGTATTGGATTGCGCCGCCGAGTATGCGATGTCGCTGGCGGTGCCGCCGTAGGATTTGTCCCAAATTTTAGTGCAGATGTCGCCGTCGTCCCTGACTTTCACCAAGTAGGCGTCCCAACTGCCGTGCAGGGGGGCAGTTTTGTTGCCAACCTGTTCGGATGAGGATTGCCCCATGAGCAAATAATTGTCGTTGCCGAGCGGGAAAATGTCTTGAATGGCTTCCTCCCAATTGCCGCCGAAGTTCTGTTGCCAAAGGATTTTAGGGTCGGGCTTGTCTTCGAGTTTTAGTATCCAAAAATCATTCAGACCATAGCACACGCTGGTCTTGTCGAAGCCGATGCCGGAGGCGGAAAAGCCGCCGAGAATGAAATTGCCGTCTGGCGCAAGTTCCGCATCGAAAAGTTGGTCGTCGCCAGCGCCGCCGATGGTTTTGTCCCAAAGTTTCTTCCCGGTCAAGTCAGTCCTGACGACCCAGAAATCGTAGCTGCCACGTGGGATTTCACTTTTTTCAAAAGCGGTGTCCGATTGCGAGTAACCCGCCATCAGGTAGCCGTCGGAGAGCGGGATGATGGTGCGAAGGATGTCGTTGGTGGTTCCGCCGTAAGCATTTTGCCACTCGATATTGCCGTTTGCGTCCAGCTTCAATGCCCAAAAATCATAGTAGCCACGCAGAAATTCCGTGCGGTCGCCGTCCGGTGAGACCCAGGAATCCGATTCGCCGCCGATTATGTAGCCGCCGTCGGGTGTCGCCGCCACCGTCCAGGCACGGTCTTTTGCAACACCGCCGAAGCGTTTGTCCCAAATGGGCACACCGGCGCTGTCCACTTTAATCATCCAGTAGTCAACGTCGCCTCGGCTCGGTTGGGTGACCTCGTAAAATTGGTCAATGCCGGTGGTCACGCCTGCGAAAAGGTAGCCGCCATCAGGCGTCAGCGCCATGGCATTCAGCTCTTCCCAGCCAATGCTGCCATAGGTTCTGTTCCAGTCAATTGGAATTTGCGAAGTGGCGAGTTGGGAAAAAAGGAGTAGCCCAAAGCAGGTGAGCAGTGGAAAAAGGAGGTTGCGAATATTTCGGTGATGAAGGCTCATAGGTTTGTTCAACTATGACATGATACGTGCTTGTTTGATTCCGGCTATGTCCTAACGATTGGATGAAGAGCTTGCGGTGGCTGAGGCGGGGGCAGATGAAGAGGCAACCAGTCTGGGAAATGTTGGAAAAGCGAAATAAAGGTAGCGGCTTGCCGCATTAATCCAAATTTGGGGTCTGTGAAAAATTTCAAATGTTGAAAATCTCCGCTATAACAGCCTCCCGGATTCGATGTTCAATGACGTTTGATTGCGCCAAAAGTAGCGGGTTTTCTGGCTGGAAAAATGAGGGAAGGGAGTTTTTTTGGAGAAAGGTTCTAACTTCGGCTGCTTCAATTCCTTGCAAAAGATGCAATGGAGAGCGGTGGTTTTTCGGGAAATTTTTTTCCAAAAAATTTCCTGGAAAACCACCGCTCTCCACAAAAAATAGTTGACCATGAAAACTTTGTTACTCTCATTTTTTTGCCTTTCCACTGCCCTTGGCGCTGCCGCCCAAGCCAATATGTTCATCACCAACCCCGCCGCCGAGCAAGTCCTCCTCGGCAATTTCAACCCCAACGACTACGCCCCCAACGCTCAACTCGACCACCCTGACCAAATCGTGCAAACCATTCTCGACGGCGTCTCGCCCGATTCGCTGAAATCCTACCTGCTCCAGCTTTCGACTTTTGAAACAAGGAACACTGGTTCCGACACGGTCTCGGCAGTGCGTGGCATCGGCGCTGCCCGGCGGTGGGTTTTTCAGAAATTCAGCCAGTTCGGGCAGGAAAGTGGCGGGCGTCTTTTGCCTGCTTATTTTCAGTTTGACCAGGTGATTTGTAACGTCGGGCAGCATCGAAACGTGATTGCCGTGCTACCCGGCAGCGACACTTCGGCACACGGCATCGTTCTCATCGAAGCCCACCTCGACAGCCGTTGCGATGTAGTTTGCGACACCGCCTGCCTCGCCGAAGGCATGGAAGACAACGGCAGCGGCACGGCGCTCGTCATCGAATTGGCGAGGGTGATGCACAAACTTTCCTTCAAAAACACCCTGATTTTCATGGCGACCATCGGCGAGGAGCAAGGGCTGGTCGGGGCGGAGGCTTTTGCCATTTTTTCCAAAAACAAAGGCATCCCGATTCGTGCCGTGCTCAACAACGACGTGATTGGCGGGGTGATTTGCGGGGAAACTTCCTCGCCGCCCTCTTGCCCCGGCTTCAACCAGGTGGACAGCACGCAGGTCAGGCTGTTTTCTTACGGGAACAACAATTCCAAACACAAGCAACTCGCCCGTTTCAACAAGCTGGAATACGTGGAATTGGTCAAACCACTGGCTGCCGTGCCGATGCTCGTTACCATCATGTCTGCCGAAGACCGCACCGGGAGAGGCGGTGACCATATCCCGTTTCGAGAGCAAGGTTTCGCAGCCATGCGCTTCACTTCTGCCAACGAGCATGGCGACGCAAGCGTAGGTCCCAATTACCATGACCGCCAGCACACCAGCGAAGACGTCCTCGGCGTGGACACCGACGGCGATCAGGTGATTGACAGCTTTTTCGTGGATTTCAATTATTTGGCGAGAAACGCCACCATCAACGGCGTGGCGGCAGGCATGGCGGCGATTGGCGTTCACACCCCGGCTTTCACGGCAGGCAAGCTCGGCGATTCAGTCGTCGTGGAAATTACCGACCCGCTCGATTATGGCGAGTACCGCATTTTTTATCGCTATTCCGGACACGATTTCGATAGCATTTTCACGGTTTTTCAAAAACAAGTCACCCTGCCGAAGCCGCCGCCGAATACTTTTTACGTGAGCGTCGCAGCAGTTGACGCAAACGGAACGGAAAGCCTTTTCAGCAACGAAGTCAACCCCGGCAACATTTCCGCCACCGGCGAGGCGACGGAAGCCAGCGAACCTGCCGTCGAACTGCTGCAAAACCGCCCGAATCCATTCGACGAGGCGACCTACATTTCTTTCCTGGTGCGCCAGCCGGTGCAAGTGAAGGAGGCATTTGTGCTGGTTTCCGACTTGCAAGGCAAGGAAATCAAACGCCTTCCGGTGCAGGTGCGGCAAGGCATGAACGAGGTGCTTTACGAGCATGGCTACAACGTAGTCGGCGCATTTTTGTACAGCCTGGTGCTGGATGGAAAGGTGGTGGACACGAAGCGGATGGTGTTTGCGAATTGAAATTGTGGATTGAGTTTTTTCAAGGTGTTCGTCCCGTAGGGACTCAACATCGGTAGCAACGAGCCAACCCTCAACCTTCCAGTCCCGTAGGGACGCAAC
>CAZHLB010000563.1:0-4958 GCA_964533005.1 uncultured Saprospiraceae bacterium | reverse complement strand
GACAAACCAGGCAGGACGGATTCCCTGCGGGAATGACAAAAGGGCGGGATGGCTGAATTGATGTCCAACATGAAAATGATACAAGAATCCACCATCGAACAAATCGTCGAACAGTTTGAAAATGAAGCCTTTGACCTGGAAAAAACGGTCGCCGAATTTGCCGGGCGGCAACCTGCCCTGCTCTCGTTTTTGCTCTCCGAAAACGACGGCGCACTGACCGACGACGAGCGGGATTATTTGCTTTACCTGGCTCTAATCATCTGGAAATCAGTCGCAAAGGCAACACCCGACCTGCCAAAAATTTCCACCGAAGAAGTCGCCGAAGCCGAGGAAGCCAACTGGGCAAAACTCGAAACCACCTCCGCCAAACGTTTCCGGGAGCGGCTCGACGTGTTTTTTCAAGATTACCCGCAGGAGGATTTGCTCGCCTTCGCCGAAGATGCGCTGACGCTGGAAGGCAGTGAAAATGGCGAGGACGCTGACATGCTTCGCCTCACGCCGGAAGGTCGGGAACCGATGTTTGTTGCTTTGAAAACGGTGATTGACGTGCTGACGTCGGAGGAGTGATGCCCACCTTTCCGTCCCGAGAACTCGGGACGGAAGGTCTGCTCCATACCCGTCAAACCTGCCATCCATGCCTTTCCCAATCTTCTGCCGTGTCAATGTCTGGCAGGACGGGCAGCGTCGCAAAACTTTTCCCCAAGCTCAAAATTCGTTCGATAGTTTGCTCGAAAACAAGCGGCGTGCTCCAGCTAATTTCCTGAAAAACAGCCGGTTGAAATTCTTTCATGCCCAAAAGATAGTAGCCGCCATCTTCCGCCTGTCCAATCACAAAATCAGCATGGTCGAGCTTTGCGAAGGCATCCGCCAAAATTTCGCCGGTCAAACCAGGCAGGTCGCTGCCGATGATGATGGCTTTTTCATGTGCAGGTAAAACTTCGGCAAAAGCATTTGCCATGCGCTCGCCGAGAGCCTGCCCCGAATACTCGGGGTCATTGCCACGCTGGATTTTTTTGAGAAAATCTGCCGCTCGCCATTCGTCCGTTTCATCCACAAAATCACTGTAAAACAGATACTTGTCTGCCGCAACTTGGAGGGCAGCCTGGCGGGTTCGTTCGAGCAAAGCGAGGTAAATTTTCAAGGCATTTTCAGCGCCGAGGGTGGCGGCAAGGCGGGTTTTCACTTTGCCCAATCGTGGGTTTTTGATGAAAATAAGCAGGGCATTTTTCATCGGCAAAGGCTCAAAGGTGACACCTCGAAAATGCTTGATTTTGCTCGAAAAAAATTCCTGAAAGGAATTTTTTTCGAGCAAAATCAAGCATTTTCGAGGTGTCACCTTTTGGCTCGACTTTAAAACAGGTTGTATTTGAGAATGCAGTAAATCGCTCGAAACCCATCCTTCCAATTGATTTTCTTGCCCTCGGCGTAAGTCCTGCCGTAGTAAGAAATGCCCACCTCATAAATTCGGACGCCCTCCAACCGGGCAATTTTAGCAGTGACTTCCGGCTCGAAACCAAATCTGTTTTCCCGCAAATCGAGGCTTTGAATAATCTCCCGGCGGAAGGTTTTGTAGCAAGTTTCCATGTCCGTCAGGTTGAGATTGGTGAAGACATTCGAGAGCGTGGTCAGGAATTTATTGCCGATGGAATGCCAGAAAAACAAAATCCGGTGCGGGTTGCCGCCCATGAAACGGCTGCCGTAAACCACGTCGGCGACGCCTTCGAGCAGGGGTTGGAGGAGCAGGTTGTACTCCCTGGGGTCGTATTCCAGGTCAGCATCTTGAATGACCACAAAATCGCCGGTGGCGTGGCGGATGCCGGTGTGCAGGGCAGCGCCTTTGCCTTGATTGACCTCGTGGTGCAGGCAACGAAAGGGGAAGCCGGGGTTGTTTTTTTGGTAGTTGGCAAGCGCCTCCGCCGTCCCGTCGGTGGAGCAATCGTTGATGACAATCAACTCTTTTTCAACGCCTTGCATCAGGTGGACAGCTTTGATTTTATCCAAAATCAGGTGAATGGTTTTTGCCTCGTTGTACGCTGGAATGATGATGGAAAGTGTCATTTGTCGTTTTGTCAATGGTTCGTGAGGCTCGTTTTTTTGAACCGCAAAGAAAGGAAATGCAAGGAAGGTGGCGACCGGCGGGCAGGCGACTTGCCGTGAACGAAATTGGGCAAAATAGTTTTTCGCTTAACTTGCCCGGCAGCCGAAGCAGATTTTCCCGCAAATGGCACTGGGAACAAAGCACGTTCAAGTTGATAAGGTTGATAGGTTTATCAGGTTGATTTTGAGTCAAAATCAACCTGATAAACCCTATCAACCTTATCAACCTTAAATCAAAAAACATGGCAACGATTCGCCAAAATCAGGTCGCTGAATTAATCAAGCGAAATTTCAGCACCGTCTTGCAACAGGAAGGTGGTTACATCTATGGAACCGAGCCTTTTGTCACCGTCACCACCGTGAAAATGACGCCTGACCTAAACATCGCCAAGGTCTATCTCAGCGTGTTCAACACGGAAAACAAACAGGAGGTGATTCTTGAAATGGAAAACGCCCACCACCGGCTCAAGCAAGCCCTCACCCACCGCATCCACAAGCAACTTCGCCGAATGCCGGAACTTCAATTTTACATTGACGACACGCTCGACGAGATGTACCGGGTGGAAGAACTTTTCAAAAAATTGGAAGTCGACAACCAGTTGGGCAAGCGGGAAGATGGTGATTGGTGATTGGTGATTAGTGATTGGGCAGCCCAATCACTAATCACCAGTCACCATCCATCTTTTTTTATTTTCGCCACAAATTCCCGGATGATGAAAAAACTCCTACTCCTCGCTTGCTCCTTTTCCATTTTGCTTTCCTGCAAGCCGAAGCCTGTCGGCGGCGCACTTGAAAATTCCAATTGGAACTTGATTTCAGCCGTGCAGGGCGGCAAAGTGCTCGCCCCGCTCAACAATGCGAAAGTCACTGCCAAATTCGGAACCGACCGGGTGGCGGGCAGCGCCGCTTGCAATGCCTATTTCGGCAGTTTCGCAGCGAATGGCGTGACTTTGAAAATTGACAACCTCGGCTCCACCGAGCGGATGTGCGATGAAATGCAGCAGGAAAAGGGCTATTTCGAGTTGCTCGCTGGCGCAAAATCTTACTCAGTGCTAAAAGACAGGCTGGAAGTTTTTTGCGAAAAAGGCAAACTGACCTTCGCCCGAATGAGCGAGGAGGAGGCGCAAAAAATCTCCTTTCGGGATGGCATCGGGAAGCTGGAAACCTTGTTCCCGCTGATGGAAGGCGACGCTACGCCGCATCTTTTTCCCATCCTGAAAGTGGACAATCCAGCAGGCTACCCCTTCCTCGGAACCCTTGTGGATACTGCGTTTTACCGCTATTTCGACGACGAGAGTTACAATATCTGGAGCGCCACCGGGGGGGAGGTGATGGCAGTTGGGAAGTTCGGCGATTTCTACGTTTGCCGGGTGCCGGGCAGGTATGTTTCGAGCGACATTGCCTTGTTCCGGGTGCTGGATGGCGTGATGAGCCGGGTGGAAACAGTCGCCTGGGCTTGGTGCGACGAAGGTTGGTGCAACCAACAAGACGCCTGGCTGATGGACGTGAATCGGGACAATCTCGCAGACATCGTGCAGCACTACACTTTGCGAGATGACACGGGCAGGTTGCGGGAGGAACGGATGACCGTCCTGGTTCAAAACCCCAACGGCACCTTCGAGAAGGACGAAACTTTGCAGCCCGACAAATCGAAATTTGAAATGGCAAGGCTCTGATTTTAAAGTTGATGAGGGTTGATGAAGGTTGATGAGGTTGATATCAACCCCATCAATCTTTATCAACCCTTATCAACTAAAAAATGCGCCTCATTTTCCAATTCCTCCTTTTGCTGCTTTTCGTGAATTGCCGCAGGAAAGATTCGGTGGAAATCAGCGGCATTCCCCTCCCTTCCGACCTGCTCGAAATGGCTGACGACCAGGGCTTCGACTACACGGGCAACCTCTCCAAAGCGTTGAAAAACAACGAGTCAGCACTCATTCAGCTTTTCAATTTTAGCCAAAAAACTGATTCGAGCGTCGTGCGCCAGCACGGACAGGTTTTGCTTTCGTTGCTGGCGCAAGTTGGAGACGCCAACTTTTCAACTGCCATTTCCCGCCAATCTTCGCAGGTGATTCAACCACTTTGGGATGCCCTGGCAGCAGGCGCTTCGCAGCCACTCAAAATTGCCGCTCCCCTGACTTGGCAGGCTTTGTTGCCAAAAACGGAGGCGCAGGCATTTCAAGGGCTATTTTTCAAAACAGAAAAATTCGATGGCTACCTCGATTGCGCCGAGCCGGGCAGCCGCTTCCTTGCGGTGGACGAGACCGGCGAAATGGAAGCAAACTACAAACGGCTGCTGCGCTACCCCTACCCAGGTCAAGCCATTTTCGCAGCGGTGAAAGGTTTCAAGACCGATTTTTTTGGCGGGAAAACTTTGCCGGGAAACTACCGGGGCTTTTTCGTCATCACTGAAATTTTGGGTTTGGAAGTCAAAACCCAAAACAACACTTGCATCCCCTACGATTTTTGGGCGCGCGGCACGGAGCCATTTTGGCAAGCCCAAATTTCCGCCGCCGAGGACATCATCGAGTTCCAATCGGTGGACGACCGGCAGGCAAAAGTGTTCGCCTACGCCGCACCGGTGCAGGAAGACAGCGCTTTGATTTTCACCGCCGTGAACCAGGCGACCGGTGACAATTTGCGCCTTTCGGTGCGAGCCGATACTTGCAGCGACGGTGTTTCCGACCCCGTTTTTCCCTTCAAAATCCAGGCGACGGTGAACGGGAAAAATTTCAGCGGCTGCGGCATCGGCTTTGAGAAGTAATAGGGTCACGTATCGGATACCTTGAAGGTTAATGTCGTCAATTTAAGGGCTGTACGATGTTGTTGCCCGCCTTTCCGAAAGTTTGAGACTTTCGGAA
>CAZHLB010000562.1:0-4970 GCA_964533005.1 uncultured Saprospiraceae bacterium | reverse complement strand
GTGGCATGTTGATTGCCAACGGCAACAATTTTGACTCGACAAATCTGAGCGGCGGCGTTGCAGGCATCAACACGATTGTCTCCGGGCAATGCGATGGCGAAAGCAATGGCGCACTTGCTGGCGCTGACGGCATCCTTGAAACTGCGCAACAAGTGCCTCAAAATCAGATAGTTTACACACCAACTTCCATCCTCGCCCAACCGCAATCCACTTTCGGCTGCCTGGGTCAGCAAGCCGTTTTTGAATTTCTCGTGCAAGGCATTTTTCTAAGTTTCCACTGGCAAACCAACACTGGCAACGGCTGGGCTGACCTCACGCCAAACGCTGGCATGGTTGGCATTTTCGAGCAAAAACTCACCATTACCAACCCTGGCGCATCACTCGATGGGCATCAGTTTCGGTGCAAAGTGACCAGCCCGTGCGAGGCTGATTTTTTTTCCGAAATGGTCACCCTTCAAGTGATTTCACCGCCGCAACCCGGCTTCAATTTCACCTCGGACGGAAACGGCATCGCGCAATTTTCAAACACCAGCCTCGACGCTCAAACCTACCTCTGGGACTTCGGCGACGGCACGACCGACAGCGAGGAAAACCCGGCGCACACCTTCCCAAGTTTTGGCGCTTTCACGGTGACGCTGACCGCCACAAACGATTGTGGCTCAGTGACTTTCAGCCAAATAATCACGGTGGAAACATTGCCCCAGGCAGGCTTCGGAGCAAACATTCAAGCCGGTTGCGCACCGCTGACAGTCAATTTTCAAAACCAATCTTCCGACAACTCGACCAGCTTCCAGTGGCACTTTCCCGGCGGCTCACCTGCAATTTCGACGGCAGAAAATCCGCAGGTGGTTTTCAACCAGCAAGGCAGTTTTGCCGCCACTTTGATTGTCAAAAACAGCCAGGGCAGCGACACGTTGACCTTTGAAAATTTCATTCAAGTCAACGACGTGCCGCAGGTGAGTTTCACTGCCAACGTGAGCAATTTAGAAGCGCAGTTCCTGAATTTCAGCACGAACGCCACCGGCGGCTACGGCTGGAATTTTGGCGACGGCACGACCAGCAGCGAGGCAAGCCCAACGCACACCTACTCGTCCGGCGGTTTTTTCAACGTGACCCTGACGGCATCCAACGAATGCGGGCAAGCGAGCGCCACGCAGACCATTTCGACCGGCGCTTTTCCGCAGGCGGCTTTTGAAGCAAGCGTCGAGGGCGGCTGCGCACCTGTCGTCATTTCATTTCAAAACACTTCCACCGGCACGAACCTGACTTCTTTTCAGTGGGAATTTCCCGGCGGCAACCCTTCCATTTCCAGCCAACCCAACCCGGTGGTTACCTACGGAACGCCTGGAATTTATGATGTGAAACTCACGGTCGCCAATGCTTTGGGCGAGCATAGTCTTTCAAAAACAGGCTTCGTCACAGTGTTGGAATCGCCGGAAATTGCCTTTTCTTTTTCGAGCGACGAAAACACGGTTTCATTCACCAACGAGTCCACCGGCTGGACGCAACTGCACTGGGATTTTGGCGACAGCGCAACTTCGAGTGAAACCAATCCTTCGCACACTTACACGAGCAGCGGCATTTTTACGGTCACGCTGACGGCGTCGAATGCTTTTTGCGGCAGCGCATTGGCGCAGCAAGTGCCAGTAACTTCGACAGGTACAACCGAGACTGGCGCTATCTTTTGGGTGAAAATATTTCCGAATCCTGCCGCTTCTTTTTTGCGAATCGAGCGGGAGCAGATGTTGGCTGAGGACATAAAATTCCAGCTATTTGATGCAGGTGGCAGGCTGCGCCTGGCTGGCGTTTTGGATGAAAAATCGAAGGAGGTTTCGCTGGAAAACTTGGCGTCAGGCTTGTATTTGCTGGAAATTGAAACTGCCACTGGTAAGGTGAGTATGAAAATTCTGAAATTTTGAGCCCAAAGCTGACAGGTGGAAAAAGAGGTTTTGAGAGATAAAAAATTTCATTTTTTATCTCTCAAACCTCGTTTTCCACCTGTCAGCTTTTTGTAGAGATTCAAAACTCATGTTCCGGTTCGTCTTTTAACTTGCAAACTCGTAGGGAAATCTTCAGGATTTTGCTGCCGCTTTAGGGGAAAGAGCAAAAAAACGTGTCTCTCCCAATGTACCTCGAATGACCTGAATACCTTGAAAAAACGAAGTGGTTATTCAGCTTTGCGGATAAACATTCAAGCATTAAAACCATGAGTTCAAAAGGAAAGAAGGGGCTTGTTCACTGGCTCAACGCACATTCAAAAAGTCCCGATGACGCAGAATTGCTCGAAAAAATCTGGAACGCTACCGACAACTACAAGCAGCGCCAGCAGCCGGACGTGGAAGCCGGACTTGCCAAATTCCGGCAACGCCAAGCAGCAGAAGTACGCCCCGGCAGCGGCGCAAAAATTGTCCCGATGCGCAGGCGGGCAGCGGTTTGGAGCATTGCCGCAGCATTGGCTTTGATGCTCGGAGCAGTTTTGGTTTTCAAAAATTTCAGCGGAAAAACGCAAGTGGAAAGCATCGCCGCCGAGGCTGGCGTTCAAAAAACCCTCTCGCTCACCGACGGCTCGAAGGTGGCTTTGAACGAAAACAGCCAGCTATTTTATCCTGAAAATTTCACCGGGAAGCAACGCAAGGTGCGGCTGGAAGGCGAAGGCTTTTTCGAGGTAGCCAAAAATCCGGCGAAGCCTTTTTGGGTGGAAACGGAGGTTGCTCAAGTGCAGGTACTCGGCACTTCGTTCAACGTGCGGTGCTACCCGGCGGAGAACTTTATCGAAGTATTCGTGAAAACGGGCAAGGTGGCGGTGGTCTCCAACTTCGACGGCAAGCGGTACGAATTGAAGCCCGGCGAGAAATTGACGCTCGAAAAAAATTCGCCCAAAGCCACGGCTTCCCAGGATGTTTCCGAAAACGCCCTCGCCTGGAAAACTCGCCAGCTTCACTTTAAAAATGCGCCCTTCCGGGAAGTTTTTTCCGCCATCGAGCGGCTGCATGGGGTGAAAATCGAGGTTGAAAATGCGGCGCTGCTCAATTGCCCGTACACTTCTACCATCCAAGCCGGTCAATTGCAGGAGACTTTGGAGGCGCTGAAAATTGCCTGCGAGTTGAAAATTTCGGAGCCTTCGCCGAAGCGGTTTCGCATCGCTGGTGTCTGCTGCAATTGAAACAAGCAAGAGATGTCATTTTTTCCAGAAATGACATCTCTTCGATTTTACCCGCCTTCTCTCTTTTTCCAATTCAGCCTACCTTTGAAACGTAAGCAACGCCCTAAGAAAAGGCAATCCTGTTTTCAAATCTGTGTTATCAAGTTGACGTTCAACGCCTTGTATTCTTTTCTACATGAAATTAATCAAGCTCTTGTTTCTTCTTCTATTGCCGGGAGCGGTTCGGCTGATTGCCCAATCGCCGCTTGACGTGCGGGTGAGCCTGCACGTTGAAAACCTGCCGCTGGAGGAAACTTTGTACCGCTTGATTGACCAGCCGGGCGTCCGCATCTCGTTCAGTAACAGTATTTTACCTGCGAACAAGTTGGTTTCTGCGCATTTCGACAGTGTCAAATTGAAGTACGTTTTGACGCACGTGCTGGCAGGCGCTTCTTTGGATTTCACGGTCGTTGGCGCCCAGGTGGTTCTGGTGCGAAAAAAAGAAGCCCCAACGAAGCGAAAATTCACGCTGAGCGGCTTCGTGCGAGACCTCGAAACCGGCGAACGGGTCATTGGCGCTATCATTTATGACCTGCGGCAAACGCAGGGAGCTTACTCCAACGAGTTCGGTTTTTTCAGCCTGACCTTGCCGGAAGACGTTGCCGCCGTCGTCGTTTCCAACCTCGGCTACGACGCAGACACCTTGTCATTGCGCCTCGAAAAAAACCTGCATTTGGAGGTTGCTTTGAAACCACTTTACCTCGCAGAGGTCGTCGTTCAGTCATTCACCGACTCGATTTTGCTGCAAACCAAAGGTGGCGGCGCTCTTTTGCTCAACATGGAGCAAGCCGCCAAACTGTCAAGCCTGGGCGGCGAGGCGGATGTGGTGCGGATGGGATTGACACTGCCAGGTGTTCAGTCAGGTGCGGATGGATTTGGCGGCGTGTCGGTGCGGGGCGGCGACATTGACCAGAATTTGTTCCTGCTCGACGGGGTGCCGGTTTACAATGTGACGCACGGGGCGGGCATTTTTTCTATTTACAATTCGAGCGCCATTCGCAGCGCCCAGTTGCTCAAGGGCGGTTTCCCGGCGCAGTACGGCGGCAGGATTTCTTCGGTTTGGGACATCCAAACCAAGGAGGGTAACTCAAACCAAATGCAAGGCGAGTTGGACTTGGGTTTGACTTCTGGCAAACTGACTTTGGAGGGGCCCCTGAAAAAAGAAAAAGGCAGCTTTTTCGTGACCGGCAGGCGGGCGTTTTTTGATTTTTACAGCATTCCGTTCACGACTCGCCTGCGACGAAACGAAGGCGTGGACGGCTACACCGGCTATTTTTTTTACGACTTGAACGCCAAAATCAACTATCAGGTGAGCCAGAAAGACCGGGTTTATTTGAGTTTCTACCGGGGAAAGGACGACTACCAGGATGTCTATGAACAAAGCCGTATTTCTAACGACACGGTGATTTTTGTAGCTGATAATGAGCAAGTTGGATGGGGAAACGATATTTCCGCCTTGCGCTGGAACCACCAGTTTTCCGACCGTCTTTTTGGCAATCTGCTCGCCACATACAGCCGCTATTATTACAATTCGGAGGATTTTGTTGACCTGGAAATTCTCGACAGCACCCGGCAGGCGCTGCGCAACGTGCTGCTTTTCAAATACGACAGCGAGGTGAAAGACCAATCGGTGAAGGCTGATTTCGACTTTGCCACTCGGCAGAATCACTTTCTCCGTTTCGGCTTGAGCGCCACCCGGCACCGTTTTCAACCGGGTGTCCTTCATTTTTCACAAGAAACAGTGATTGATTCCATCCTCACCGATACC
>CAZHLB010000561.1:0-4971 GCA_964533005.1 uncultured Saprospiraceae bacterium | reverse complement strand
ATGGCTGATGTCGTGGCACATCAGCCATCAAAAACCCAACATTTGCCATCACATCAACAATCAACAATCATGTAATCTATTAATCGTCAATCAAAAAGTGGGTGGAAAGCAAATACTTTAAAAGAGCCTATTTGATTACATGAGTTCCTTTTTCAAGAAATTCCTCGCCATGTTCCTGGGCGTCTTCGTCGCCCTGTTTTTACTGGAAATTGTCTGTCAGGCATACTTCGCTTTTGCCGTCGTCAAACAACTGGAAGCGCAGCGGCAAGACCCGCTTCACTACTACGTCACTTCCGACGACCCCGTTTTCAGCTACCAACTCAAACCCGGTTACCGGATGGAAAAAGACGGCAAACGCATCGCCATCAACAACCTCGGCTTTCGGGACGACAGCGACAGCACGGCTGCCAAAAAGAAGGTGGCGCTGCTCGGCGACTCGGTTCCGTTTGGCATTGCCTTGTCGCAGGAGGAGACGCCGACGGCTTATTTGCAAACGCTGGCGGGCGACAGCATCAAAATTTTGACCTACGCAACGCCAGGCTATGGCTTGGAAGAAATCGCTCATTTTTTGGAAGTTAAATTTCCCGCCTATCGCCCCCAGGTGATTTATTACATGCTGAATCTCAACGATTTCAGCCGCCGCAATACGATTTATGAAGGCGCCGACAACGGGTTGTACCGCATCTACGACCGCCCGTTTTTCAAGATGCCGTTTTTCATTCGCAAGGCGATTTACCGCTTCGTGAAACAAGGCAAAATGTCGTCCGTGCCGTGGTATCAGTGGATGTATGAAGGCAACAAAAAGGCGGGGCTGAACAACATCGAGCGGATGGCAAAATTTGCCAGTGAGAATGGCAGTGAGCTGCGAGTGGTGATGTTTCCGCCAGGCGTGGCTTACGAGAATGGCAATTTCACGATGCTGAAAGAGTTCGCCGAAATCAGGGCTTTTCTGCAAGAACGGGGCATTCGCAACTTCGCACCGGTCGCCGATTTTAGCCAAAACACGGCTGTTCTGATTGATAACACTGACCATTTTACACCTGCGGGGAGTGAAGTGATGGCAACGGCGATTTGGCGAGACTTGAAAAATTGGTGAGTGGTGAGTGGTGAGTGGTGACTGGTGACTGGTGACTGGGACTTCCCAATCACCAATCACCAATCACCAATCACCTCATAATTTTTCCTTCCTTTTGAAATTCCCGGCGGATGCCATTTACCAGGTCGCCTTCTTCGATGACCGTCGCCTGGCGGTCGAGGGCTTGCAGGCAGCAAAACTGGACGACATTCATGATTTCAGCGCCCGACAGCTCGTACTTGTGAGCAATGGAAGCCAGCGAAAGTTGCTGGTGCAGGCTGATTTTGTCGGGGAAAGCTTTTTGCCAAATCAGCAGGCGCTCGTTGGCTCTGGGCATGGGAAAATGAACGACTGCCTGAAAGCGCCGGATGAAAGCGTCGTCGAGGTTGCTCTTGAAATTGGTGGCGAGAATGACCAGCCCATCGTAGTTTTCCACTCGCTGCAAGAGGTAGGACACTTCCTGGTTGGCGTATTTGTCGTGGGCGTCCCGCACGTTGGTTCGCTTGCTGAACAAGGCGTCGGCTTCGTCGAAGAACAAAATCCAGTCCTTGTTTTCCGCCCGTGCGAACAGGCTCGCCAGGTTTTTTTCCGTCTCGCCGATGAACTTGGAGACGACCATCGAGAGGTCAATTTTATAGACATCCTTGCCGGTGTATCTTCCCAACAACGTGGCAGTCAAGGTTTTACCAGTTCCCGGCGGACCATGAAACAGCGTCCGGTAGCCGGGTTTGAATTTTTTGCGCATGCCCCAATCGGTCATCAGGGTAGGGTGGTGGTTTATCCAGGCTTCCAGTTCCCGGATTTGCAGCAAAGTGTCGTCGTTGAGCACCAGGTCATTCCATTCCATTTCCGTTTCCAACAATTGAGCGGGGAAATTCATGCTGAAGCGAGGCTTGGAAGCTTTGCCGGTGGTCAGCAGGTCGAGGTATTCCTGTGAGAGAACGATTTTGCCGCTCATGGCAGGTTCGCCTTCGGGCACTTCTTCGAGCCAGAGCACGTGTTTTTTGGCAAAAAAATGCTCCTCGCCAAACAGTTTTTGGACTTCGAGGCGCTTTGCCAGGTTGTCGCCGCCGAGCAGGAAAAGTGCGGTTTCGCCGGTAGGCAGGAAGCCTCGGAAGTTTTTGCCACGAGCGCCGCCGAGTTGGGGGAAGTCGCCGGATTGCGGCAAGAATTCCAGCAGGAGTTGCTCAAAAAAGTTGGGTTTCAAGTGCGGCACGAGACCTAAACTTAAGACCAGGTACTCCTGAGCGGACAAAGAACTCAACATCGGAAACCGACTGAAACGCAATTCCTTATCCGGCAACAAATCGGGCAGGTGAAACTCGGAGGTTTCTTTTTTTTCCGCAAAAAACCGCTCCAAGCGGTGCTTGATGACGGTCTCGAGGAAATGGGCGGCGGCGGTCAGGGAGGCGATGTCGTGGTCGTAATTTTTCACCATTTGCTAATTTTCAGGTTAAGCCGGAAGGCTTAAAAGCAGTGTCAAAAGTTAGTCTTGCTCCCAAGGCACGCTGCCGGGAATTATGCTGGATTGCAAAGCGACCGTGATTTGTTGGACGGTTTCGGGCGCATCGTCGGTGCGCCCTGCCGGTTGTTGGATGACGTGACCTCCATCGAGCATCGTGCGCCACTGAACCGACCCCTGGTCGTGCCCGAGTGCAGCGGCATCGGACTCGAGTTCGAAGAAGCCCTGCCGGACGAGTTCCTTGACGGTCGCCAAGCCTTCTCCGGTAATTTTGGCGTCGAGCCGCCAGGCATAAGGTGCAGGTTCAAGCGTAGGTTTGCCATCTTGGTAAACCCTTCGGGCATTGTTCCAGGAGTAAAGCGAGCCGTCGTCATGCAGGCGAATGATGGTACCTGGTCGGTTTGCTTTCGGGAAAACTTCTTCTTCCCAGACAATTCTTGTCGTATCCATCGGTGGATTCATGTTTATGCTTTTGTCAAAATAGGCAGGTGAAACACCCTTCGCTTTCGAAGGCTTGCCCTGCGTTGGCGGCGCAACTGCCACTGTTTGCTGACCATTGGAGCAAGCCACCAAGCACAGGGAAAGTGCGAGCAATGCGTAGGTTATCTTACTTGCCATGAATGAATGCCTGTCAGTTGTGAAAGCGCCCAGCCGAAGGTGGCGTAGTGTTTAGGCCGCACCACCCTGCCGAGCGACATGATGTCATCGTTGTTTTCTGCCACGGCGCCTGTCGTGCCAATGTCTTTTGCCATTTTGTCGTGCCCGACGATGGTGCCGGTCGGGTTGCCGGTGCCAGAGATGGAGCCGCCGGGGTTGATGGCATACTCATCCATCACCCCGAAAACATGTCCCATTTCGTGCGCCGCCACAATCTGCCCCTGCCCGTTCCCCACAATTAAATCCACCCGCCGCCAGGTGGCATCTTCGGTAGCGCCGGTTTCGCCCTCGTTTTGCGAGGACACTCGCTGGTTGACGCCAGTAAAACCGCTGGCAGCCAGGTGATTTTGCACGGCTTCGATGCGCTGCTGCGCCAATTGCTGGTTGTAGCTGGCAGAGCCGGAAGACGAGGCATGGCCTTCCAGCAACACGGGGTTGGACAAGTCGAGATTGGCATCTTGAAAATCCGCCGCAAACTGGTTGAGCGTGGTGACGGCGGTGGCGTCGAGGGCGGCGGAATTGTTTGCGAAAAGCACCCTTCTGCGCAGCAAATTTTGGCGGGGGTTGGCGTCGGCATGGGTGCTTGACAAGACCATTTGATTGTTGTGCGCATCCTGGTCGTTTTGGCTTTGCACGAAAGCCCCGACGTTGTACGTCCCCGAATCGGGCACTTTATAGACGGTGGTTTGCATGTGGTCGCCGCCGCCGGCTGTGCCTTTGTGCGTGTCCACGTCTACCACGACTTTCGCCACGATGGATTCCCAGCCGGGGCGGGTGCAGAAGAAGGAATATTTGTTGTCCCACGCCTCGATGATTCTCGAACGCATGTTGACCAGGAAGTCTCGCTCCCTCGCCCTCGACCAGGTAAAATCCGCCACAAAAGCCGGGCGGTTGGGGATTGGCAGCAGGTTGCCATGCGTGGCGGCAATGTTCAGGTCGGTATGCTGGGAAAGGATGTTGTTTCCTGATCCCAGCCGAAGTCCGTTCACGAAATTGACGCCTGTTTTCACTTCGATAAAAAGCTCTTGCGTGCCGGGGTCGTAGCTCGCATCGAAGCCACCTGTGTTGGTTGGTGGCACCAGGGATTGCGGCCCGTAAAGCCCATGATCCAGGAAAGCATTGCGGCGACCCAGTTCCGCTTCTTCGTGCGATTCAGCGCCGATGCCTTCGGCGACGTCGTGGTATAAATTCTTCACGCCCCGCACCATGTCGCCCCACAAATTGGGCTGGAGCGACCCGTTGTTGGCGTCTTTTTTCAATTCCGGCGAAGCGCCCTGTTGCACGACGTGCGTCAGTTCATGCGCCAGCAACCGCTTGCCCTCCGTCTGTTCCGGGTTGAATTTGCCAGCTCCGAAAAACACGTCGCTGCCATGCGTGAAAGCCTGGGCGTTCAATTCCCGATTCAGTTCGACCGATTCCGAGTCGGTGTGAATGCGCACCCCGCTGAAATCGGCGCCGATTCCATGTTCCATCTGCGAGCGGACGGGGGCGGGCATTGGTTCGCCTTTGCCGGCTCGCCGCGACAGGCGACTGCCGAGGTTGGCAGGTTGCGGGGCGGTTTTGGCTTCGGATTTTTTCTGGACGGGGGCGGTGGCAGGCTTTTCTTCTTCCTTCTTTTCGGGGGCGTCGGCTTTTTGGACGGGCTTTTCCTCCTCTTTTGGAGCATCGGCTTTTTGGACGGGCTTTTCTTCTTCTTTCGGGGCGTCGGCTTTTTGGACGGGCTTTTCTTCTTCTTTTGGGGCGTCCATTTTTTGGACGGGCTTTTCTTCTTCTTTCG
>CAZHLB010000560.1:0-4978 GCA_964533005.1 uncultured Saprospiraceae bacterium | reverse complement strand
AAATCCGAATCCTGACCACCAACGCTCCCAGCAACGACGAGTGGGTCGGCGTGGACGACATCTCGGTCACCGGAACGCCGACGGCGAGTTGCAACATCAGCGGTATCACCGCCGCCAATTTTTCCGCCTGCAACGACAACGGCACCGCCGCTCCTGGCGACGATTTTTTCACCGCCAACGTGACCGTCAATTTTATGAATCCACCCGCCAGTGGTACCCTCGACCTGAGCGGCGACGGCACGGCTTCGGTGGCGGTGGGCAGCCTCGGCGGCGCCACTTCGCACACTTTCACCGGCGTCGTTTTTTCAGCCGATGGGCTTTCCATGATTGTAAATGCCAGCTTTTCTGCCGAACCGAGCTGCCAACTGACGGGGGTGAACGTCGGCACGGCGCTTTCGTCTTGCTCCTCCGCTCCGGTTTGCTCCATCACCAACATCGAAACGGCTGATTTTTCGGCTTGCAACGACAACGGGACGCCTTTCGCCAGCGACGATTTTTTCACCGGCAACGTGACGGTGGAATTTCAAAACCCGCCTGCGACGGGCAATTTGGTCTTGTCGGGCAGCGGCTCGGCGACTGTCCCGGTGAGCAGTTTGACGGGTGGCTCACATGAATTTGTGGGTGTGGTGATGCCTGCCAACGGCGGGATGCTTTCGTTCACGGCGCAATTTTCCGATGAGCCAACCTGCACTTTTTCCGCAAATAATATCGCCACTGCGCCTGCATCTTGCTCTTGCGGCTTGCTCATCAACGAGGTGGATTACGACCAGGTAAGCACGGACAACGCCGAGTTTATTGAACTGTACAATCCTTGCGGCAGCGCCATCAACCTCGATGATTATTCGGTAGAATTGGTGAACGGCAGCGGCGGCGGGGCGACGGTTTATTCCACCATCAACCTGCCCAACGAGAACCTGGCGGCAGGCGGATACTACGTGATTTGCGCCCTCGGAAGCTCGACCGCCAACTGCGACACCCTGATTTTTTCCGCAAGCGGAACCCTCCAAAACGGCGCTCCAGACGCCATCGGTTTGAAATATTTGACCTCCGTCGTGGACGCTCTGAGCTACGAAGGCAACACCGGCGCACCCTACACCGAAGGCACGGGAACGAGCGCCGCCGACGACAATACGACCGCAGGCATCGGCTTGAGCCGCTTCCCCAATGGCACGGACACCGGCAACAACAATGCGGATTTCAGCCTCCGCTGCATCACGCCGGGGGCGGCGAACAGCGCCTCGACTTCCGGTTGCGTGGCAGCAGTTTGCAGCATTTCCAACATCTCCGTTGGCAATATTTCTGTTTGCGACAGCAAGAACACCGCCGACCCTGGCGACGACACTTTTACCGCCGACGTGACCGTGACTTTTGCCAATCCACCTGCGACCGGAACGCTCGATTTGACTGGCGACGGAACTGGCTCGGTGGCGGTGACCGGCTTGACCACGACCCACACTTTTACCGGGGTGACGATGGACGCCGACGGCGGAAGCATCAGTCTGACTGCCGCTTTTTCGGCAGATGGAGCTTGCAATTTTTCCAACGCCAATGCAGGTTCCGCACCTACCGCCTGTTCCGCTTGCGGCATCAGCGGCATTTCTGTTGACAACATTTCCGCCTGCAACAGCCAGAATACCGCCGACCCTGGCGACGACACTTTCACCGCCGACGTGACCGTGACTTTTACCAACCCGCCTGCCGCCGGAACGCTTGATTTGAGTGGCGACGGAACTGGCTCGGTGGCGGTGACCGGCTTGACTACGACCCACACTTTTACCGGCGTGACGATGGACGCTGACGGCGGAAGCATCAGCCTGACCGCTGCTTTTTCGGCAGATGCAGCTTGCAATTTTAGCAACGGCAACGCAGACACTGCGCCTGCCGCCTGCTCTGCTTGCGGCATCAGCGGCATTTCCGTTGCCAATATTTCCGCCTGCAACAACCTGAGTACTTCAAACCCGGCAGACGATACTTTCACCGCCGACGTGACCGTGACCTTCGCCAACCCGCCTGCCACCGGAAACCTGAACCTGACCGGCGACCCGATTTTTTCGCCCGTTTCCGTGCCGGTCGGAAGTTTGTCGGGCACGACGCACACTTTCACCGGGGTCGTTTTCAGCGCCGACGGCACTGCCATCGTTTTGAACGCTTTTTTCAGCGCAGACGCAGGTTGCACGTTCACCAACAGCAATGCAGGCACGGCTCCGGCGAATTGTTCCGGCACGGTTTGCACCGTTTCGGGCGTCTCGGTCAGCGGCATTTCGGCTTGCAACGACAACGGGACGCCTTTCGGCAGCGATGATTTTTTCACGGCAAACGTCACGGTGACTTTTGCCAACCCGCCCGGCAGCGGTGCGCTCAATCTGACCGGCGACGGCGTGGCAACGGTGGCGGTGGGCAGTTTGGGCAGCTCGACTTCGCACACTTTTACCGGGGTGATGATGAGCGCAGACGGCGGGAGTATCAGCTTGTCGGCTACTTTTTCCGCCGATTCCGGCTGCACTTTCACCAACGGCAATGCAGGCGCAGCGCCTGCTTCATGCTCTTGCGGCTTGAAAATCAACGAAGTAGATTACGACCAGGTGGGCGCCGACAACGCCGAGTTCATCGAGCTTTACAACCCTTGCGGCAGCGCCCAAAACCTCGATAATTATTCGGTTGAACTGGTCAACGGCAGCGGCGGCGGGGCGGCGGTTTACAAAACCATTGACCTGCCAAACGTGAACCTGGCGGCTGGCGACTATTTCGTGATTTGCGCCAACGGCGCAAACACCTCGAACTGCGACCTCGACGTGACGCCCGACGCCGATTTGATTCAAAACGGAGCGCCCGACGCCATTGGTTTGAAATATTTGACCGTCGTGGTGGATGCCCTGAGTTACGAAGGTAACGCCGGCGCACCCTACCTCGAAGGCACGGGAACGAGTGCTTTCGACGACAACACGACCCCTGGCATCGGTTTGAGCCGCTTCCCGAATGGCTCGGATTCGAACGACAACACGGCGGATTTCAGCATCCGCTGCATTACGCCGGGTGCTGCAAATAGCGCCTCGACTTCCGGCTGCGTGGCGGTTTGCAACATCAGCAGCGTGACGATGGGCAGCGTTTCCGCCTGCAACAGCCAGAACACAAGCAACCCGGCAGACGATACTTTCACCGCCGACGTGACCGTGACTTTCGCCAACCCACCCGCCACCGGCAATCTGCGCCTGACCGGCGACCCGATTTTTTCACCCATCGAAGTGCCGGTGAGCAGCTTGTCTGGCAACTCGCACACCTTCACCGGGGTCGTTTTTGCCGCCGACGGCGGAGCGGTCAACTTGATTGCAGCTTTCACCGCCGACGCTGGCTGCACTTTGACGAACAGCAATGCAGGCACTGCGCCGAGCGCCTGTTCGTGCAACATCAGCGCCGTGACGGCAAGCAATATTTCCGACTGCGAAGACCAGGGTACCTCGACGCCGACCGACGACAGGTTCACCGCCGACGTGACCGTGACTTTCGCCAATCCGCCTGCCTCCGGCAATCTTTTGGTGACCGGCGACCCGATTTTTTCGCCCGTCACGGTGGCGGTTGGCAGCCTCGGCAGTTCGACTTCGCACACCTTTAATAATGTGCTTTTCAGCGCCGACGGGACAGCCATCAATTTGAACGCATTTTTCAGCGCCGACGCCACTTGCGCCGCCTCAAACCCGAATGCGGGCATGGCTCCTGCGCCTTGTTCGCCTTGCGAAATCACGAGCGTTTCGATGGCGAATGCCTCCGGCTGTAACAGCAACGGCACACCAAATCCGGCAGATGATTTTTTCACCGCCGACGTGACGGTGACGTTTTTCAGCAAACCTGGAACGGGTAATCTAAGCCTGAGCGGCAGCGGCTCGGCGAGTGCGCCGGTGGGCGCAATTGGCTCATTTTCACACACTTTTACCGGGTTGCAAATGCCTGCAAATGGCTCGACAGTCAACCTGACGGCTTTGTTTTCTGAAAATGCCGCCTGCATTTTGACCAACCCGGCGGCAGGTGTTGCGCCAGTTTCATGCTCGCCATGTGGCATCACGGGCATTTCGGTCAGCAATATTTCCGCCTGCGACGACCAGGGTACGAGCGACCCGCTGGACGACACTTTCACCGCCGACGTGACGGTTTCATTTTTCAATCCGCCTGCCTCCGGCACACTCGATTTGAGTGGCGATGGCAGTGGCTCGACGGGCAGTTTCGGCGGCAACTCGCACACTTTTACCGAGGTGACGATGAGCGCCAACGGCGGGGCGATTTCGCTGACGGCGGCATTTTCTGCCAATTCTGCCTGCAATTTCACCAACAACAATGCGGGTGTTGCGCCGCCGCCGTGCTCTGGGACTTGCTTCGTTGCCATCTTGGATTTGGACGTGGAAGACGAAAGTTGCCCGGGTGCGGGCGACGGAAGTTTAGTGATTTCAGCCACCGGGTCGGGGCAGCTTGCGTACTCGATTGACGGCGGCGGGTCGTCCAATTTGACAGGAATTTTCAGCCCGCTTGCGCCCGGAACGTACCCTGTCCTGGTTTGGGTGTTGGGCGAGCCGACTTGCTCCGCCAGCGCCTCGGTGACCGTCAATCCAGCGCCATCTTCCAATCTGAAAACGTGGTACAAAGACCTCGACGGCGACCTGTTCAGCGACGGCTTGACACAGGTGGCTTGTGCGCAACCGGCTGGTTTTCAATTAGCTGAAGACCTGGAAGCCACCTCCGGCGACTGCGACGACAACGACCCGAACGAACTTCCGAACCAAACCTGGTACAAAGACAGCGACGGCGACGGCTACTCGAATGGGGCGGTGATGATTCAATGCACCCGCCCGTTTGGCTTCAAAACAGCGGCGGAATTGATTGCCACCACCGGCGATTGCAACGACAACAATGGCTCGATTCACCCAGGCGCACCGGAAATCTGCAACGGCTTGGACGACGACTGCGACGGGCAGGTGGACGAAGGCGCAAC
>CAZHLB010000559.1:0-4982 GCA_964533005.1 uncultured Saprospiraceae bacterium | reverse complement strand
TACACCTTGCGGTAAAGTTGGCTTTCTCCACCTGTCCGCTTTGGTTTCGGTTCTGATTTATCGAATCAATTCAACAGTCCCTGACAAGGCTTTCGTCACGCCGTCCAAAAATTCAAGCTCTGCCATCCACACGTACATTCCCATTTCCGCTTTTTGCCCTCGGAAATCGCCGTCCCAAGCGCAGGTGGAGGTTTCCGGCTGGCATTCGTGCGCCTCGAAAACCACCTCGCCCCAGCGGTCGAACACTTTGAAAAGGTTGATTTTCGTCAAGCCGGGATTGGCATTGCGCAAACGGAAAAAATCGTTGTGCCCGCTGTCGTCGGGCGTGAAAGTGTTGGGCACGTAGATGCCTTTTTCCCGGTCAATATGCACGACCACTTTCGCCGTGTCGTACTTCACGCAGCCCCGCACGTTGGTGACAGCGACGGCGAAGTAGGTGGAAATCAAAGGTTTAGCCACCGGGTCGACGGCGCTGGCATCGTCCAGGTCGGCGGCGGGCGACCAGGCGTAGGTCACGCCCAGTTGGTTCGCAAATGCTTCGAGTTGCACCTCCTGCCCCATGTCAATTTCAAAAAAATACTGCGCCAGGTGAATGAATAGCTCCTGCACCGGCGAGACGAAAACCTCCACCTGCGCCACGCAGCCGTCGGGCGAAATGGCTTTCACCTGGTACTCACCGTTCTTCATGCCAGGGTGAAAAGTGCCAGGTTCATCGTAGTCGTCGCCGGTCATCTCCACGAAATTTTCTAGCGGAGTTTCAATTGAAACTGTCGTGCCGCCTTCCACCGTGCAACTTGGCTCCTGGCTCACGGTCAGCACCGGCGTCTCGTGAAAGACCTCGATTTGCTCAGTCGTGTCGAAGCAAATGCCGCCGGTGGTGGCAATGAGTTGGACGGTGAGACTGTCTGCTTGCTCGATAGTAAAAAAGGCAGTGTTTTCCGTGCTGCCCTGCCCGTTGCTCAATCGCCATTCGATGCCGGTGGCAAGTGTGGACAGGTCGTGCGCTTCCAGTTCGCCGGGGGTACATTTTTTCAAAACCTCCAAATCCATCGCCGCCACGGGCGTCGGGCGCACGAAGAACTGGCGCTCCGTCGTGTCGCGGCAGCCATGCTGCGAAGTAGTGACGAGTTGTACCAAATAAATGCCGGAAGCGGCGAAAGCGTGAAGGACGGGGTTGCCGGAAGCGCCAAGGGTTGAGTCACCAAAAGTCCAATCCCAGCTTTGCCCACCCACGCCTGTTTGAGCAAACTGGGTATTCAGGTTGGCGCAAATACTATCGGTAAAAAGGATGGAGGCAGTTGGCGTCTGATAGATTTCAATTTCGCCCGACCAGTCGGCGGTGCAGCCGAGCGGCGATTGGGCGGTAGCATGAGGAAAATAAATTCCGCTTTGCGCAAAGGTATGCTGCCCTGAAATTAGACCTGTCGAAGCGCCGTCGTCGAAAAACAACTCGTGCCCGCTCCCGTCGGTGACAAGCTGGAAGCCAACCGGCTGCCCCTCGCAACGAGCCAGGTCGAACGACACGTCGAGCGCCGGCGGCGGCAGCACGTCGGCGTAGAGCGACATCGTGTCGTTGCCGCAGCCTGCCGAGGTGATTTTTGCATGGAGGCTGCCGGGCACAGCCGGCGTGAAGTCAATCTCATTTCCCAAAAAAGAATGCGTGACGCCGCCAATGGTCAGTTCCCAACTCGATACCGTGCCGGGCGAAGATTGGGCAGCAAGATGGAACGAGTTGCCGAGGCAAATTTCCGGCGGGAAGATGCTGAACTGGGCAGTGACGGGCGAGGCATAAACCGTGACCGTGTCTTCCGCGTCGCTCTCGCTGCAAACGCCCTGCAAATGAAGATGGACAATGAGTTGGGAAACTACGTCGCCAGGAAAATCGGGCGTCAGGATGGGCGGATTGTAGGTGTTGAAAGTGTCGCCGAGGTTGGTCGTCCAGGTGGCTTGGAAGGGCGAGCCGGTGCTGGTGTTGTTCACATAAACCGTGTCTCGCTCGCAAGGCTGCGGGAAGCTGATGGCGATGTTTGCCACCGGCACAGGCAACAAAGTCAGCGTGTCGGTCGCCATTTTTTGCCCGCAAAAATTTTCGCCGGTGAGCAGGATGACTACCTGGGCAGCGCCGGTGTCTTGCTTCGGATAATTGCGGCTGCCGGGTTCTTCCTCGTTGGAGTTGGGAATTTCAGGGACGCCAAAATTCCAATCGTAAATCATGGCTTCGCCAACGCTCAGGTTGTCGAAAAGCACGGAGTCACCGGTGCAAACGGTGTGGTTGTTCATTTGAAAATCAACGGCTTGTGGCGGCTCGGCAATGTGAATGGACTGCGAAAGTGAGTTGTCGCAAAGTGGCTGGCTTGTCAGCGGGTTCACCGACGAGGCTTCCAGTTTGACCGTGAAAGTGCCGCCAGGGTAGGAAAAAATAGGGTCTTGCGCAGTCGAGGAATTATTGCCGGGGTCGCCAAAATGCCAGAGAAACTGGCTCGCTCCTGCGCTTTCGTTGGTGAACTGGACGGGAACGCCGTCGCAGTTTTGGTTCGGAAAGGAAAAATTCACTTGCGGCAATTGTCCGACGTGCAAAACCAAAGTGTCGAAGTTGCAGGCATCCGGCAGGCTGGCGACTTTGTAAACAAAGACATAATCGGCTGGCGGCAGGGAAGAAATGTCCATCATATTGCCATTGACCGGCACGGGACCCGACCATGCGCCACCCACTGGCGAGGGGTTTTCCAAAAAGACCAGCGAATCCGTTTCACAGGCATAAACATCGGGCGACACGCTCACGCCGCCATCGAAAATCGTAATCACCACTTGGTCGCTGGACTGGCAAAGGGTTCCTTGCGCCAGGGTATAGGTAAAATTATGCGGAGCAGACGAGAGGTTGGCCAAGGTGATTTTTCCTTCTGGCGTGATGCCGCTTCCAGACCAGATGCCGTTTGTCGGGTTGCCCGTCAGGGTGAGCGTACCTTCACTTTTGCACACACTCTTGTCGGGGCCCGCGTCTGCCTGCAAAAACGGCGTGACTTGCACCACGATTTGAACCATGCTGTCGCAGCCGGGCAACGAGGCAGCGGTGGCATTGACGAAAATCACATGGTCGCCCAAACCAGCCGTCATCGGGTTGAAGGTGCAGTTGCTCCCGTTCACCCCGTCGCCGCTGCATGATAAGAGACTATTCGCAGGCAAAACCGCAAGGCTCGCCAGGCTTTGAAAAGTCAAGTCATCGTCGAGCAGGCAAATCGTCACCGTGTCGGCGGCAGTCAGGGAGGGTTGCTCCACGACGGTAGCGGTTGTCGTTTTCACCACGACGCAGCCCGAAGGGTCGAGATAGCGGTAAGTCAATTCGTGAGTGCCTGTCCCAACCGAAGGGTTGAACGTATCGCCAACGACGCCCTCGCCCGACCATTCGCCGCCGGTCGGGTTGGCGCTCAGCGCCTGCAATCCTGCATCGCTGCAAACCTTGAAAGGCGGCGGCACACTGACCGGCATCCCCGGCAGCACTTCGATTTGAATGCTTCCCGATGCGTCGCAATCGCCTGCGCCTTGCAGGGAATAGTTGACCGTGTTCATACTGGTCACGCCAGGGGCGGCAGGGTCGAACAGGAAACCAGAAAGTGGATTGCCAGAAACGCCGATGCCCGAAAAAACAACCCCCGACTGGCTTGCTTCCAAAAGCACCGGCTCGGAAGACTGGCAGAGCGACGGCAGAGGCTCGACGGTCACTTCAACCGAAGCGCTCACCGTGACCTGTTGGGCTACGGCGGCAGTTTCGCAGGGACCAACTACGACAAGCTCGATGCTGGACGTGCCTGTTCCGAGGTGGAAAACCGGCGCTTGCATCGCATTGAAAGTGTAAGTCAGGCTTTCGTCGAGATACCATTTGACTGTATCGATGCTGCCCGACCAGGTGACTGTTGGTACGTAGTCGAGCGTGTCGCAAGCGGCAGGCGCAGGGTCGAGGACAGCGCCCGGCACATCGTGGGTGGTGATTTCATGGAAGGAAGTGTCAGCGCCGCAAACGTTTTTGGCAATGTGCTGAATAGTATAAGTGTCCGCTTTGGTGATTTTCAGCATCGTGTCGGGATAGACCAAAATGCTCTGAATAAACATGGTTCCCATGCTGGGCATGACTTTCCAGTAAATCACATCATAGTCCGAGGATTGGTCGTCGAGCGCGACAAACGTTGGAATGCAGCCGACGGTGTCGGCAAATGAAAAAGCGGAAACCGCCTCCGGCACGTCGCGCACCCAAATGTTTTGAGTGACAGTGTCAGCGCCGCATTGATTGGTCATAATGAGGCGGACGGTGTGAGCGCCTCCCGTGTTGAAAGTATTGCAGGCTTCGAGAGCCGTGCCTGCGAAAGTGCCATCGATGTACCATTTGTAAGTAGCTGTGTCCGCGTTTTCACAACCCTGGGCGGTGAAGCAAGCCTCTTGCCCTTTGCACAATTTGCTGGGGACTCCGATGGCTGCAACGGGGTTGATTTTAATCAGTAAGGGAGTTTTTAGGTAGGTCCGGCTCATGCCAGCGCTACAGAAGCGAGTAAAAATGATGGTGATTTCAGGCTCGAAGCCTTCATGCCCCTCCGTTATGCACGAGTCCGAAAAATTGTAGGTGTGAGTCGCCTGTAGTGTCGAGGGAGAATAAGTGTCGCAGGTGTTGTCGTCCCAATCCACTTGCCACTGGTCGATAGTGCCGGGGGGGGTGTTATTTATCACACACACAACTTCGCCCTCGCAAAAAAAGGTGGGGCTATCGGGGCACAATCCGCCCGCCGGGGGGAGGCTGCCACACTGTGTGACGGTGCTTGAGGGACATTGTGAAAAGGCTGCTTTGAAAAACAGCAACGCGAGGATGAGGATGAAGATTTTAAGCATGGGGAGACCAAGATTTGAGGATGAAGAGTAGGTTAAAGAAGCGTAGAAATGACATCTGAAAAAAAATGAAATTTTTTGGGATGTTTCATTTGTCGGTTGACAAAGAG
>CAZHLB010000558.1:0-4985 GCA_964533005.1 uncultured Saprospiraceae bacterium | reverse complement strand
AATGACGAGCTTAAATGCACTTGTCAGGTTAATTGTGGCAGATTACTAAGCACTTCAAGTGCTGACAGGTCTTTACAGCCATTGAGAAAACTTTAGAGAATAATCTCTGGGTCGAATTTCTAATTTTACCCACGCCTTGAAGTTGGCTCTTTGCTCTTGGCTTTTGGCGCTCGCCAAAAGCTAAAAGCCAACAGCCAAGCGCCAAGAGCCAACTTACTGATAATGTCAACGTCCTTCGGAAAATTGAAAAAAGGGCTGAACACCATCGAGTTGCTGGAGCGGGATTTGAATCTGAAACAGTTGCAAATCAACCGTTTATTGAACATCACCCAAGCCATCAACAACAATGTGAAGATGTCGGGGCTGTTCGACATGTACCGCTCGTTTTTGAGTTGGGAAATGGGCGTCAAGAAGATGGCGCTGTTTTTCCGCAAGGGCGAAAAATGGGTCTGCACCTCGCACATCGGCATCGAAGACGAGCACCTGAAAATGGACATCTCCGACCAGCTCGCCAAATACACTTCCCTCAACAGCGTAACCGGGAACGACCATCCTTTCGTCAAACTTTTCGACGTGGTCATTCCCGTCAAACATAAAGACACGCATCTGGCTTACGTGTTCATCGGCGGCTTTTCCGAGGACGAGGACATGTATAACAAGGTGCAATTCATCACCACCATCACCAATATCATCACGGTAGCCATCGAAAACAAGCGGCTTTTCAAGCAGCAATTGGAGCAGGAACGCCTCAAAAGGGAGATGGAGCTTGCCAGCGAGATGCAGCAATTGCTCATCCCGGAAGGCTTGCCGAATGGGCAGTTTTACGAGCTATCCGCCATCTACCGCCCGCACCTGAACGTGGGCGGCGACTACTTCGATTTCGTGGAGCATGACCAGGAAAAAATCACCTTTTGCATCGCCGACATCGCTGGGAAAGGGGTGGCGGCGGCGCTGCTGATGGCAAATTTCCAGGCGAATTTTCACGCCTTGCTGGGGCAAAATGACAACCTGAAAGACTTCGTCGCCGACCTCAACCGGGCGGTGCTGCGCATCACGAAGGGCGAGCGTTTCCTGACATTTTTCGTCGCTCAATTCGACCGGCAAACCAGGACGCTTCGCTACGTCAACGCAGGTCACACGCCGCCGTCGTTAGCAATGGACAACACGCTTGTTCACCTGTCCAAAGGCTGCACGGTGCTTGGCGCTTTCGATGAATTGCCGTTTGTAGAAGAAGGCAGCCTACACCTTCCGCAGGAGGCGCTGATTTTGATGTCCACCGACGGTTTGACGGAGTTGAAAAATGACAAGGACGAGTTCATAGACGACCAATTCGAGGAGAATTTTTTGCTGCTCAATTACCGCCTGTCTGCCTCGTCGTTCAATAAAAAACTGATGCTGGAAATCGAGCAATTCAACGGCAGGGTCGGCTTCCAGGATGATTTCACGGTGCTGACGTGTAAGATTTTTTGAAATGGTTGAATGGTTAAATGGTTGAATGGCTGGTAGCCATTCAACCATTTAACCATTCAACCATTTAGCCATTCAATTTCGATGAAGGACAAAACCGTAGCGGGCATATTGGCTTTGTTTCTGGGCTGGTTGGGCTTTCACCGCTTTTATTTAGGACAGGTGGGACTGGGTATTTTGTACCTGGTTTTCTGCTGGTTTCCGCTGATTTGGCTGATTGCTTTCATTGATGGCATTGGCTTGCTTTCGATGGACAATCAGCGATTCGATGAAAAATACAACAAGCATTCGCAGCCAGCTTTTGGCGGAAGGGCAACGGAATATGAGCGGCGGCAGCCGCAAGCCTCGAACCGACAGGAAGAACAATGGCAGCAACGCAAACGGCAGGAAGGACATCAGCAACAAAGGAATGCGCCCGCTCGTACCAATAATTACAAGCAAACCGGGCTGGAGAAATTCAAAGACTACGATTATGCCGGGGCTATTGCCGATTTCAACAAATCCCTGGAACTTGACCCCCGTGACGTAGCTACGCATTTCAATCTGGCGTGTGCTTATTCACTGATGGAAGACGCCTCGAAGGCATTTCATCATTTGGACAGGGCGGTGACAAACGGGTTCAAGGATTTTCAGAAAATCAAGGAACACCATGCGCTTGCCTACCTTCGTATCCAAAAGGAATTCGAAGCGTTTGAAATAAATGGTTTTCGCCAACCCGCCCGACCTGCGGCGCAACCTGAATCGGATAACCTGCTCGCCACCGAACCTAACCTGTTCGACCGCTTGAAAAAGCTGGACGAATTGCGGGCAAAGGGAATGCTGACGGAGCAGGAATTTGTGGAGTTGCGCAGGAAGTTGGAGAGTTGATTGCTAATTGTTAATTGCTGATTGTTGGCGGGACGTCCCACCAACAATTACCAATCAACAATTACCAATTGATTGGCGGGAATTTTGCCAAAAAAGGCTGAGACTGAAAAACTTGTGAGCAAAAGCAAACACCTTCTCGGTTCAAGCCGTTTTAACACCAAAATTGTATGACTTACTTTCCCAACAATAACATAAAACACAAACGCTATGGTTGCTGAAAATTTAATATCCACCGCCGTCCTCCCGCTCAGGACTTCCGACACGGGCAAGCAAGCTCTCTCCGTGATGGAAGATTTTAACGTCCGCCACCTGCCTATTGTCAACAATTTGGTATTGCTCGGACTGGTCAGCGAGGAAGACATTTTCATCCACAACATCCACGAGCCGGTTGGCTCGTACGAACTTTCCATCCAACGTTACCGGGTAAAACGCACTGACCACCTTTACGAAGTGATGCGCCTGTTAGCCGAGCATAGCCTGACGGTGATTCCGGTCGTGGACGAGGAGGAAAATTACCTCGGCATGATTTCGCTGGAAGACGTGCTGAATTACTTCGCCAAGACTGCCGCCTTCAGTGATTCGGGCAGCATCGTGGTGCTTGAATTTCAGCATCGGGGCTACTCGCTCGCTGAAATCGCTCGCCTCGTCGAAGCGGAGGGCGCTGCCATCCTGAGCACTTTCGTCACTTCCTTCCCGGAATCTTCCACTGTCGAGGTCACCTTAAAAATTAACCGGCAAGACATTCGCAACATCCTTCGTGCCTTCGACCGCTTCGGCTATGAAACCAAGGCTTCGTTCAACGAGGAAGAATATTTGGATGCTTTGCAGGAGCGGTTCGATGCGCTGATGAATTACCTGAGTGTTTGATGAAAGCAATTCATTCAATGCCAGTCAATAAAGCGGCGTGGGGAAATTATTCCCACGCCGCTTCGTTTTTGCGCCGTTTTGAAAAGGCTCAACCGCTACTTTTGCTCAGTTTTTTGAATTAGGATATTAAGGATGAGAAAGGATTTTAAGGATTGGGACGGAGGCGCCTCCGTCCCAATCCTTAAAATCCTTTCTCATCCTTAATATCCTAATTCAAAATTTACCCGGATGGACATCTATCAAAAGAAGGCAAGGTGGAAATTGTACCTGGCGGCAGCAGGTGCGGTGATTGTGATTATTTCGATGATTTACACGAAATACCTCACCGACCAATTGGCAAGGGAGGAGTTGAAAAAAGTGGAGCAAATGAAGCGGGCTTATGAAACATTATCCCTGCCCACGACCGACACCTCGCAATTGAACTGCGACGTTACCTTCCAAAATTCATTTCTCGAAACCAACACCACCATCCCAATCATGCTCGTGGACGCCAACGGCAACCCGCAGGCTGCCAGAAATTTTGGCGAAAAAAACGACACGAGCGCCACCTTTCTCACCAAAAAACTCAAAGATTTTAAGGCTGCCAGGCAGCAACCTATCGAGGTTTCCATCTTCGGCGAGCGGCAGTTTTTGTACTTCGAGCATTCGTTTATCCTCACTTTGCTCACGTATTACCCGGTCGTTCAATTGGTGCTTATCAGTGCATTTATTGCCTTTGGCTACTTGGGTTTCAGCACGGCGAGGCGGGCGGAGCAAAACCGGGTCTGGGTCGGCATGGCGAAGGAAACAGCGCACCAACTCGGCACGCCTATCTCCGGCATCGTCGCCTGGATTGAGCATTTGCAAGGCTTGCGAGAGGAAGACCAGGAAATGATTGAGGTGCTCGACGAACTTCGCAACGATGTCACCCGCCTGGAACTCATCGCCGACCGCTTTTCCAAAATCGGCTCTGCGCCGGAATTGAAGCCAGTCAATATTTACGATGAGCTTGAACGCTGCCGCCAGTACATGCAGCGCCGTGCGCCGAGGAAGGTCGCCTTCGAGTTTCCCGACCCGGCAGCCCAGCCGCCGCTGACCGTCCGCATCAATTCCCACCTGTTCGATTGGGTCGTTGAAAACCTCATCCGCAATGCGCTCGATGCGATGGAGCAAGGCGTTGGAAAAATCAGCGCCACCGTGTACGAGGACGAGACTTCCGTTTATTTCGACATCAGCGATTCGGGCAAAGGCATTCCCGCCAGCAAGTTCAAAACCGTCTTCCAACCTGGGTACACGACCAAAAAAAGAGGCTGGGGTTTGGGTCTCTCCCTGGCGAAGCGCATCATCGAAGACTATCACTCTGGCAGAATTTTTGTCAAAAAGTCTGCACCCTCCGAAGGCACGACCTTCACAATTCAATTGCCGAAATAACTGGTCTGAAATCGAATATCACTTAACACGTCCTTTTTTAAACACATAGTCACATAGTTCACATAGAGGTTTGAAAATCAGAAAACTATGTTGACTATGTGACTATGTGTTTTCAAATCCCCCGCTGATTTTTCACCCGTCTCCCCCCTCCCCTTCGAGGTATGCTCCACCGCAACATTCCCGCTTGCAGGCTTTTGATAGCTTTCATTTTCATCGCCATCCTTCCGGTAGTTTCCTTTTCAAATTCCCTTTTCACACTTGTTGAGTTTGGAAAAAATACCGCCTCAACTGATGCCTGCCTATCGTCCCAGAGGGACGACATGTTTGTAGCAACGTGCCCGACCCTGCACTCTCGTTCCGTAGGAACGGCATGT
>CAZHLB010000557.1:0-4990 GCA_964533005.1 uncultured Saprospiraceae bacterium | reverse complement strand
TGAATTGGCGCTACACTATTTCTAAATGTATGGAAACTTAAAACTCAAAGCACTAGTTGACGAAACCCGGAACTGGCTCGATACGATACCCGGTCAGAACCCGGAGCGTAACCGCCTTAAATACCTGAAGGAAAAGGATGAAGAGTAGCCAATTCCTCTTTGAAGCATCCCGCCACTTCCTTCATTTTTCCAATACTGCCGTAAGATGAAAAAAGAAGATGCCTATGCCGTTGCTCTACACGAAAAAACAATCCAGAAATTTATCGAGGAGAAAAGACCGCCAGCACACCTGAGAGACGAGGTTGACCTTGGGTACTCGTTTGACAACCAGGTTGTCGAGATTTTTGAAATCCGCGAACGGTGGGATAAAAAAAGTGAGAAGGTCAGAGTCCCGGTTGCCAAAACACGGTGGGTCAAATCCAAAAACCTCTGGAAAATTTACTGGATGAGAGGAAGCGGAAAATGGGAGTTGTACAAACCCAAGGAAGAAGTAAAAAACCTGGCAGAGGTCTTTAGAGTAATCAGTGAAGACAAGCACGGGTGTTTTTGGGGTTGACAGATTTGTATGTAGAGAGAAGTAAAAGCCGGAAAGCAGGGAAAAATTGAACAGAACTGCCCATAGTGTTCAAAAAAAATGAGAGGTTTTCATTTCGTCTCGTTCGCTGAACTGTTTTCTTCTCATCTGTACACAAATTTAAGATAGTTTCGTGTCCGGGTTTTTTAGACCATCTTAGAGGAGCTATTTCATCCTGAAGGAATTAGGTTTTCCCTTACTCGAATAGGTCAAGTTCTAAAATATCGAGAATCGCTGCCAGGGTACTAAACAGTTACAAAAAAAGCATTGACTTCGATAACCAAATCTTCTCACCGGTTGCATGAATGAAAAACTGCTGGACGAAAAATTCGCCTCGCTTCGTACTGTTTATGACGAAGTAGCCACCTTATTTTTCAGGTTATACTATCACGGGTTCAAAGCTGATATGAGGAAATTACCAGTCAAACTGCCTGGCAGAATGGACTTCGACCTTGCCTTCGACGAAGCATTCGATAGCGGCTTGAAGATAGTGCTCAGAAAGCAAATGGAGGCGGCGCTGGAATTGACCGCCAAGTTGAGGATTTATTTTTTTGCGGTAGTAAGGACGAATTACCTGAAGACCCAGATTCCAAAGGCCGTTAAACACTCCCAACGCACAGTGGAACTGGAGGAAATCATGTCACCGATTACGACGGACTCTGGTGAAATGCCGATGGAGCGAACCGAGCCTGCAAAATTGCGAATCAAAAAAATTCTCGCCTTAGCCAATGAGAACCAAAAGATAGCACTGATATTAGATGAAATCCTCGGATTCAAAGACCGTGAAATTGCGGAATTGATGAATACCACCGAAGGCACTGTCAAGCAGTTCAAGCATCGGGGCAGAGAAAGACTTGCCGAAGTGGAGCATCAAAAAACAATCGATGCATGAAAAAGAAGATACCAAACTTACGTACCGGGGATGAAATGACGCAGTTTTCCGATTACCTCGGCGGGACGATGAGCCAGGAGGAAGAAGCGAAGTTTGAAGCGGCACTCGCCGAGGACGAGAAGATGACGGCAGCTTTCCGGCAATTTCGGGAAGTGGTGCATGAGGCAGAGAAACTCGCTGCAAGTAAGGATACCCCTTTCAGCCCTGCCCGACAGCGATTGGAATCGGAAGGTTTTTTTTCGCAGGCGCCAACCGTCAGGCACGTGCAGGAGCGAGGCGTGCCGCTGCTCAAAAAAAAATACCTGGCAATTATCGCCGGTTTACTGGCTTTAGTCTTTGCCTCTTTTTGGCTGGGTAGGGTCACCGTATCGAATAAGCCCGTAGCGCCAGTGGTCTTGACTGACACGGTGTACATCCTGAAAACGGTGATTCGTAGGGACACCATGATTTTACAACCAAATCAAAAAACCAATCCATCATCTCCCGCTTTGCATTTCGCCGCCCTCGACTCCGCTAGGCTCGATACCAAGAACCTATTGGGCGCAGCCTCCGGAGACGCCTGCCAGGAATGGGTCAAGTTTTTCAAAGACGACAAAAACTACCCCTTGGCATTGTCCTCCCTGAAACAACAGCAAGGCAAAGGATGCGTCAAAACCGCCGCCGAGCACTACGCCGCGGGCGCACTGTATTTTCATCTACGCAACAAAGGCGGCTCCGTGGACGAGGCGGTGACTTACTTCGAGACCGCCTTGAGAAAGTACCTCGGCGAAGGCGAGGTTCCTCAAAACCTGCTCCGGTGGCTTCGTTTATGCTACCTGCTCAGTGGAGACACCGGCAAAGCCGAAGAATTTAGCAAAAAATACCCGCTTACCGACCAGTGATAAGCGGCGACCGGTCGCCGATGCAAACAAAGTTTGCCCAATACAGGGCGGCTTTAGGATGGCTATTGTTTCCCGGTTCCAAATACACCTGCATTGCTTTTTGCAAGGCAATGTCTTTGGGTAGGTTTTCATTCAACAAGGAATTGTAGAATTTTTCCAGAATAAAGGCGGTTTGTGTAGGCTTAACTGTCTGCATGGTGGCGACCAGGCTCTTGCACCCGGCAATGGAAAAAGCCCTTGCGAGGGTGATTAACCCTTCCGCCCGTTCCAACTGCCCGAGAGCCGTGTTGCACGAGCCGGTAACGACCATGCGCAGGTTGGAAAGGTCGAGGTCGCTGATGTCGGAACTGGTGAGTCGTTCGCCATTCATCAGAATGAAATACGGTATGCCAGTTTCCTTGCCCGTTTCTCCATGCATGGTCATTTGAAGCACGTTGTTATGGTTTGCTTTCTTCTCAAAATCTTTTTTTCTCAGGCTTGGAATGCTGTCGGTTTTCCATTTAATATCGCCAAACAGTTTATGGACTTTTTCCACGGATTTAACGATGTCTGACAAGGACGTGAGATTGTCTGTTTCATCGTCTGCCACCAGGGAGAGAAACCTAGGCGGGTCGATGTGTTCACGAGCCTCCACTTCTCTTGCCAACAGGGCGATGCTCGCAGAGTATTCGATGCTGATGGCGTAGTGCTTTATCAAATAGTCGAGATTGCCCCATTTGTCGCCGGTGTCGCTGACCAGAAGACTGGCGAAAGGTATCTCTCTCAATGCGCCGTCGGGAATGATGACTAAGCGATTTACGCCGGCTGGAAGCATTTTGAGGGCAGGCGCCAGAATGCTATCGTGCAAAGAGCGGGAGAGCAATTTAAAATTGTCTAATTCTTCCTCTTGAATCGAAACGGAGAGATTTCGTGCATTTTCGAAGAGCGTTTCCGAAAAATTGGCACTGATAGCCGAGCATTTTTCCTTCGTAATGATGATGCTCAACACGGAAGTACTACTAACCGTGTAGGCAATGACGGCAGTCGAGTTGTCTTCGACGAGTTTTTCCTGAACCTCTTTTAGAGTGGCTGTCTTGTTGCTAACTCGCTCGTGGTAGTAAGCCCTTTCTTCGGCTATCGTGCTATTCCTTAGTCCTTCCAGGAAGTTTCGATGCGCTTCTAATTTCCGTATCAACTGGGGTGAATTGGCAGAATTTTCCATCAGCGACCAAATTTCCGCCTTGAACACACTGTCTTGTTGCCAGAGCTTCAATTTGATGCCGGAAGCTCCCTGGAGATATGCTTTCCTTGAAACCGCCTGCCGAATTGAAAAACTCTTGTCTAACTCCGAATACCGGAACATTTCATGGAAGTAGGCAGGGTCTTTCGTGATGGATTGAAGAGAAAAAGCGCTTAGCGCAGTGGCGGCGAATGGGTTCCCAAAACGGGCATTGAGCCTGGCAATTACATCGTCGGTTCCCATTTGCTCCCGGAACAGGGTCAGGTATTCTGCCACCGTTTTGTAGGTTTCATAATACCCTGTAACGTACTTTAATTCCCCGGTCGCCTCGAATATCCTGCTAAGCAACAGCGACTTAATGCTCATGGTGGTGAAAAAGCTGAAATGGCTGACAATGTGATTCATTTGCGAAGCGACCGGCGGGAAGTGAAGAATGCTGTCCGTTTTGTACCCGCAAATGTTTTGCGCCTCCAGAATGAGCCTAAAGGTGCTTTCAAAGTCCCCTGACGTAAAAAGGACGTATGCTTCGTTCAGCTTTTCTTGAATCTGAAAATGAGGAGGTACGGCTCGTTTGGCTTCCAGCATACGGGTCAGTTCATGCCATTTGTTCAAGTAAACTTTCACGCTATCCACTTTTCCGAGCCGGACGTAGGAAGTGCCCAAATTGGCGTAAAGCGCCGCCAGGGGGTAAAACATCGCATAATTCTTCGGATAGGATTCCAGGGGTTTCATGGCTTTTGAATAGGCTGCAATGCTCTTCCCGTATTCGGCTTTGGCAGGTTCCGATTCAGTGCCTAATTGACCGGAATAATATTCGCCGATGAAAAAATGTAGTTGCCCCAAAAGGTTGAAAGAACCCCAGTAACTGGTGGAGTCTAAAGCATTTCTGAAATGGGCTTTCTTAAAGCAGATTGTCATGGAGTCCATGCAGCTTTTTGCTAAGGGGACGTTGCCGAGATTCAAATAGGTGGCGCCCAAATTTGTCCACTCGGTAGCTTGCCCCAGGTACGAACCTTGTTCGGTGTACAACTTTAAAGCCTGCATGGAATACGCAATGGCGTTTTCCATATCGAACAGGCTGGAGTAATTCACGCCTGCCGAGCTGAGCATCTCCGCTTTGAAGATGTCATCCTGGTAGCCCAGCCTATCCATCAGTTTGAAGGAACGGACGTACGTACGCTCCGCATTGAACCATTCCCCTTCCGCCGAGAGGTCATTCGCCAAATAGAACAGTGCCTTCACTCGCCATTCAGGCTCGGAATTGCCAGCCGCCACCGCTTCGGCAGACGCTCGGATGCAGGTTTCAAGTTCGATGGGCAAAAGAGCGCCCAGCCCGTTCTCAGCGTAATAGTCTCCTACTTTTTTGATGCAAGCCAGGTCGTCGGAAACACTGGGTCGAGAAGATGAAATGAACATCGCTAAGA
>CAZHLB010000556.1:0-4998 GCA_964533005.1 uncultured Saprospiraceae bacterium | reverse complement strand
AATCGCCGTTTTTCTCGAACAGCACGGCATCAAAAATTACTTAGTTGACATCGGTGGGGAGTGCCGGGCAAGAGGCGTAAATGCGGAAGGAAAAAACTGGCGCATCGGCATCAACACGCCCAAGCCGGAAGCGCAGGTGACTGATTTTGAACAAATGGTTGAACTGGAAAACCGCTCGCTTTCTACCTCCGGCAACTACCGCAAATTTTATGAGGTGGATGGCAAGAAGTACAGCCATTTCATCAATCCCGGCACGGGTTATCCTGAGATGAAAAACCTGTTGAGCGCCTCCGTTTTTGCCAAAGATTGCCTGACGGCGGATGCTTTGGCGACGGGTTTCATGGTGCTGGGTTTTGAAAAAGCGTTTGCTCTTGCCGAGCAATTGCCGGATGTGGAGGCGATTTTCATTTTCAGTGATGAGCAGGGAAATTTGCAAGTAAAAGAGACCGGGTCAGAGATGTCATCTGAAAAAAAATGAAATTTTTTTTCAGATGACATCTCCAGCCTGCGCCCTTCGCAGCCGGTCGTTGATGGCGCTGCCCAAGCCTTCTTCCGGCAGCCAATCTGCCAAAATCACATCTGCGCCGCTTTGGTCTGCCCGGCGCATAGCGGCGAAAAGGTGTTTTGCGGCTTCTTCCAAATTGCCGGCCGGCGAGAGGTTGATGCGAAGAAAAATCGGGAATCGGAGGAGCGCCGCCTCCCGGTTTTTGTTTTCACCAAATTCGAGCAGGCAGATTTTTTTGCCTTGAAATTCAGCCAGGCGGCTTTCTAAGTTGCCAATAAATAAAGGTGTAGCCGTTGCGTAGTGGCTTTTCAATTGACCGGGTGCGACGGGATGCTCCTCGGCGCTGGTTTTCAAAATGACCGGCTTGCCGAGGCTATTTTCAATTTCTTCGACCGCTATCCCACCCTTCCGGCGGATGATAACTTCCTCATTTTCAAAGTCAACGATGGTGCTTTCCAGCCCGACGGTGCAAGCGCCGCCTTCGAGGATGTATTGAATTTTACCGCCCAAACCTTCCAAAACGTGTTGCGCCGTCGTCGGGCTGACATAGCCGAAAGGGTTGGCGCTAGGCGCTGCGAGCGGAAAATCGAGTTGGCGAAGCAGTGCCTGAGCGACCGGGTGGGCTGGAATTCTGATGGCAACCTTCGTGCTGCCCGCCGTGACCAAATCGGGGATGCGCTCATTTTTTGGCAACAAAAAAGTGATGGCGCCCGGTGAAAATTTAGCAGCGAGTTGGGCTGCCTCATCGGGAATTTCAGCCACGTACTTTTTCGCCGCTTGCCACGAGGGCAGATGAATTATCAAAGGATTGAAGTGCGGACGATTTTTGGCTTTGAAGATTTTCAGCACGGCATCCTCGTCAAGGGCGTTGGCAGCCAAGCCATAAACCGTTTCAGTGGGGATGGCGACGAGTTCACCGCTTTCGAGCAAGGCTTTGGCGAAGACGAGGTCAGTGCCGATTTTCGTTTCGATGAGTTGCATAATTTGTCGTGAAGATGTAGCCAAATTCGAGCGGCAAGGTGGGGGAAAATTGCTTTGATTTGCCCCCGCTTTTTGAGATGTTATTAATCTCGAACCCAAAGCTGACAGGTGGGAAACGGCTGGTTTTGCTGGGAAAAATCGGGATGTTTCAAAAAAGTGTAAACCGAGGAATGAAGCATCCCAAAAAATTTCATTTTTCCAGCAAAACCAGCCGTTTCCCACCTGTCAGCTTTTATCCAAATCAAACAATGACTGCTAAAGAATTCATCACCACCCTGCCGCAAAACGTGCCGCAGAAATACCTCGAAAACGTGGACACCTGCTTCCATTTCGATATCTCGGAAGAAGGCGGCGGGCAGTTCACCTTGACCGCAAAAGACGGAAAACTGGATGTTCAGGAAGGCATAGTTGGCGAATCGAAGTGCGTCGTGAGCGCCAAAAACAAAAATTTCATGGCGCTGGTGCGGGGAGAATTGAACCCGATGATGGCGGTTTTTAGCGGCAAGCTGAAAATCAGCAACACGAGCGAGGTGCTGAAATATGCGAAGATGTTTGGGTTGGCTTAGGTGCGGTTGTGTAGCGGCGGGGTTCAACCCGCCGTTTGCGCAAACAGGCGGCGAACTGAACCCCGCCGCTACAAAAAATGCCGGGCGGTTGCAAAACCATCCGGCATTTTTATTGCCGTCAAAGCAACCACCCAAACCTTTTTTTCACCTCACCAAAAAAAAAGGCGGCAAAGCCGCCCGGATAATTTTTCAAACAAAATTTCCCGCTCGTTAAACGCTGGAAAATTTTCTCAGTCATTGCCCCCGACTTGCCCCAAAAATCTTCCCCTTCCATCATTTTTTGCCAACTCAAAATCTTTCACAAATGGATAGAAGAAATACGCTTGCCAAACTCCTCGGGCGACAAGTTTCGGATGACGCAACAATGGCTACGGCAACTGCTGCTGCCAATTTCATCTCCGGTCTTGCGCCTTACACGGGTACTTTCGGCTACGAACAGGCGGCTCACCTGCTGCGCCGAAGCACTTTCGGCATTTCCAACCAAATGGTCAAAGATGCCGTCTCGCAAGGGCTGGATGCTACGATGAGCCAGCTTTTTGCCAGCCTGCCGCTGCCCTCGCCGCCACTCAACTACAACTTTCCCGACGACCCGCTCGTGCCGATTGGTCAAACTTGGGTGGATGCTGCAACGACGCAAGGCGTGGATGGGCTGACTGCCTATCGTGCCCAGTCTTTGCGGGCTTGGACTATTCATCAAATGCGCTCCGAGGGCATTTCCATCCGGGAAAAAATGACGCTGTTTTGGCACAACCACTACGCAACAGCGGACATCAACGACGGCAGGTTTATCTACAAATACATCACGATGTTCCGCCAAAATGCCTGGGGCAATTTTCGGGAACTGACCAAGCAGGTCAACATTGACCCGTCCATGTTGCGCTACCTGAATGGCAACGAAAACTCAGCCATTGCACCGAATGAAAACTATGCGAGGGAATTGCTGGAACTGTTCACTATTGGCAAGGGGCCCATTATGGGGCCCGGCGACTACACCAATTATACCGAGGTGGACATCCAGCAAATGGCGAGGGTGCTCACCGGCTGGCGTGACCGGGGTTACAACACGAGCAATCCCGTCACCGAAATCGGCGCAATCTTCCTGCCTAACCGCCACGACCAAGGCACGAAACAACTCTCCAACCACTTCGGAAACGTGACCATTTCCAACATGGCAGACCAGGAACATTTGCACTTGATTGACGTGATTTTCAGTCAGGACGAGTGCGCCCGTTTCATCTGCCGGAAGCTCTACCGGTGGTTTGTTTATTACGTGATTTCCGACCAAATCGAGATGGACGTGATTCAGCCGATGGCGCAAATCCTGGTGGACAACGATTACGAAATCCGCCCGGCGCTCGAAGCTTTGCTGCGCAGCGAACATTTTTTCGACATCCTGAACGTGGGGCCCATGATTAAAAGCCCAGTGGATTTCGAGCTTTCCGTGCTGCGCAATTTCGAGGTGGAGTTTCCGGAAAACAACATCAACCAGTTGTACCGGCTCGAGTGGAACATTTTCAGGACAATGGGAGCGATGCAAATGACCTATTTCGACCCGCCAAGCGTGGCAGGTTGGAAGGCATATTACCAGGAGCCTGTTTTTTACCGCACCTGGATTTCGTCTGCCACTTTGCCGCCTCGCATGGAGTTCACGACGAGGATGATAACCAACGGTTTTTCCGCCGCTGGCGCAACCGCAAAAGTGAACGTCCTCCAGTTTGCCGCTTCGCTCGACGACCCGACCGAGCCGAACAACCTCATCGAGGAGTGCGTCAAAATTCTCTTCCCGCAGCCCATCACACAGTTTCAAAAGGACTTCCTGAAAGGCATCCTGCTCCCCGGTTTGCCCGATTATGAATGGACGGTCGAATACGCTGATTATCTGAATAATCCAGGCGACCCGACCTTCTCCGCTCCCGTCGAATCGAAGCTCCGTGCCTTGCTCACTGCCATGTTGAGTATGCCGGAATTTTATCTAAGCTAAACCAGGGATGAGGAATGAGTAATGAGGGATGATTTTGCACCTCTCATCCCTCCTCCCTCCTCCCTCATTCCTAAAAAAAATGAGGCGTCGTAAATTCATACAAACCACCGGTCTTTCGCTGCCCGTGCTGCTCAATGGATTCAGCTTGCGGGCGATGCCGAAGTCCTCCATTTTTTCCGCCGTCGGCAATGCCAACGACCGGGTGCTGGTGCTTATTCAGCTCAACGGCGGCAACGACGGCTTGGCGATGGTCACGCCGCTCGACCAGTACGACAAGCTGGCGAATGCTCGTGGAAACATCATCGTGCCGCAAGGAAGCCTGCTCCCGGCGGCGGCGGACAATGCTTTTCACCCGGTGATGACGGGCATGAAATCGCTGTTCGACGATGGTAAAATGTCTGTCGTTCAGGCAGTTGGCTATCCGAATCAAAATCGCTCGCACTTCCGCAGCACCGACATCTGGACGAGCGGTTCGCCCGCCGACCAGGTTTGGACGACGGGCTGGATGGGCAGGTATTTTGAGCAAGACCACCCGGCGTATCCCGTTGGCTACCCAAGCGGTGATTTTCCAGACCCGTTTGCTTTGACGATGGGGTCGCTCGTTTCGGAAACCTGCCAGGGAACGGCTGCGAATTATAGCCTCGCCATCAACGACCCGTTCAACCTCAACCCGCTCACCGATGCCGGAACCGACGCTCCACCGAGCACACCTTACGGCGAGGAACTGACCTTCCTGCGCCAGTCCATCGAGCAGACCAATGAATACGGCGAAGTCATCACGGCGGCGGCGAACAATGCCTCGAACCAAGTGACTTACCCCGCCGACAACGGGCTCGCGCAACAACTGAAAAATGTGGCGCTGCTGATTGCTGGCGGCTTGCAAACGAAGGTTTATATCGTGAGCATCGGTGGCTTCGACACACACGGGGCGCAGGTGAACGATGGCGACACGGCGAACGGACAAC
>CAZHLB010000555.1:0-5001 GCA_964533005.1 uncultured Saprospiraceae bacterium | reverse complement strand
CTCTCTCTGTTTTAGATAATGCTCTCCGATTTGCCAATTCCTTCCACCGAAGCTTCAAAATCACTTTCGCCCGGCGTTGGCGTCGTTCTTTCGGGCGGCGGCGTTCGGGGCGTTGGGCACCTGGGCGTTTTGCAGGTCATGGAGGAGTGCGGCATTTATCCAGCCTACATTTCCGGCACGAGCGCAGGTGCTTTGGTTGGCGCATTTTATGCCGCCGGGCATTCCATCCAAACCACTTTCGAGTTTTTTAAAAACACGCCCATTTTCAAGCCCAGTCATTTTTACACCCGCAAGCCGGGGCTGATTGACACCGACCGTTTCATCCCGATTTTGAAAGAATATTTCCCTGAAGACGACTTCCTGGCGCTGCAACGCAAGCTCTACGTCACCGCCACCGACCTCATTCACGGTCGCAGCAAAACCTTTCACGAAGGCGAGCTTATCAAGCCACTGCTGGCAAGCGCCGCCCTGCCGGTCGTTTTTTCGCCGGTGGAAATCGGCGGCACCTTGTACACCGACGGCGGGGCGCTCAATAACTTCCCCGTCGAGCCGCTCACCGGGCAGTGCGACGTCATCGTCGGCATCAACGTGCATCCGCTCAAAGACACCCTGCCGGAGCATATCCGCAGCACTTTCGGGGTGTTGGAGCGCATTTTTCACCTGACTGTTTTTTACCAATCCGTCCAAAAATATCACTTGTGCAACCTGACCATCGTGCCGCAAGGATTAGCAAGTGTGCGCACGCTGGAACGAGGACGTTTCGAGGAGATTTTCGAGATGGGCTACCAGGCGGCACATGAAAAGCGGGCGGATTTAATGGCGTTGAAATCAACGTAAAACCCTGGCTTGGCAGAAGCATTTTCCAAATTCAACAATAAAAAATCTCTTGCCTGACAGAGACGAACCAGTTAATCGGATTAACTTTCCGGCGCTTTCCAGACAGCGAAATCAGATACTTTTCCTAACCAATTCGCTCGAGTTTCCCTTATCAGGGCGGCAATCATTTTTCACAAACCTTAAGAATTCATATCGTGCTACAAAAGAACCTTGAGGCTACCATCATTCAGTACCTGGTGGAATTCGCCAGCCTGCTAAAAAAACGTGGCGACTTGCAATGCCATGCGCACGGCATCACCACTCAACAATGGTTGATTTTGCTGCACCTGGCAAACGACCCAAACATGCCATTCCACCGCAAGCGCAGCCAAATCGCTCCTGTTCTGGCTTCAGAATTGGCTGATTTTTTCGGCGTTTCCCGCGCCAACATCACCAACCTGCTCAACGTCCTGCTGGAAAAACAACTCATCATTCAAACGGAGGACGAGACCGACCGCCGGAAAAAAACACTCGAACTTTCCGAAAAGGGAATACACGTGGTGAATGCGATGGAGAGCATCCGGCACTCCGCCAATGGGCGTTTGTTTTCCACGTTTTCGCAGATGGAAAAGGAGGTGTTTTTAAAAATGCTGGAACGCTGCGTGTTTCACATTTCCAATGCCTTGCACGAGGGAATTAAAACCAGGCAGGAGTTGGAAGCGGCTCAAAGCTGAAAAGCAATGGGCGCCGGCGCTTCGAACGACATTTCCTCGCCGGATTTTGGATGCCGGATGGTCAGCCGGTGAGCGTGAAGCAGAATTTGGTCTTTTCCAACAAAATGGCGGGAGCCATATTTTTCATCGCCAAAAATGGGGTTTCCGAGGGCGGAAAATTGCGCCCGGATTTGATGATAGCGCCCGGTGAGCAATTCAATTTCAACCAACGTCTTTCCTGATTTTTCATTTAAAACCCGATACTTCAGACGGCACTCTTTCGTTTCTTTCCCGTCTGCTTTTCCAACGACCGAACGCTTGTTTTCCAGGTCTTTTTTCAGCCAATGCACCAGCTCGCTCTCCTTTTCAGCTAACGTGCCTTCGACGACGGCGAGGTAAATTTTCCGCACCTGCCGCATCTCAAATTGCCGGTTCACTTCCTTCAATGCCATCGGCGTCTTGGCAATCAAAACCACCCCGCTTACCGGCCTGTCCAGCCGGTGGACAATGCCTACGATGAGTTGCTTTTTCCAGGGAAATGCTTTTTGAAAATACACCTGCACCTCCACTTGCAGGCTTGGATTGCCGAAGCGGTCAGCCTCCACTTGCAAGCCGGCGGGCTTGTCGAGGACGAGGAGATAGTTGTCTTCAAAGAGGATGGGTAACATAGTCGAGACGCTGAGTGGGCAAAAGAAAGCACCGCTTTCCAAAAAGTACCAGGCTCCGGGAACAAATATTTAGGGACTGATTTTTTTGGCTTCATCACTATAAAATCCAACAGCCATGAATGACACTTTCAGACTCTTTGCCTTTCCTGCCAACTGCTCATTTTTTACTCCAAACTTGGCATTCCTTCTCAAAAAAACGCCGGTTGCCCCGTTCGTTTTTTTCACCTTGTTAATGGCGGCGGGTTGCCGGAAAAATGAGGCAGCGCCGGAACCGTACATTTTTACCTACCAGGCAGCCATCCAGGAATTTTACTTGCCCAACTGCATGCCCGATGGCACGGCAGGCATCCTTTTGCAAAAAAGCCGGGAGGGAAAGAAAATGCTGCGGCAAACGCTAAAGAAGTTTCCTGCCTCGAAGGTGACTGACATTTGTCTCAGGGTGCATGATAGTGTGCTGTCCGCCTGCGGCGACCCGGTGGAAGACGAACGTGCAGTCAACTTGCGAAACATGCTCGAAAAAATGAAACCCTTTCTCACCAAAAAGCGACGGAAGCCTACGGTTCATTTGATGAACTGCTCGTTCCAAAATGCTTTTAGCCTTCCCGACGGGCATATTTATTTCACGGTCTCGCTTTATGAAGCATTGGGCACGGACGATGGGCGGGCATTCGTGTTGGCGCACGAGCTGGGGCACTGCGAAAACCAGCATGGCTACAAGAATTTGTCAAAAACCAGGTATGTCAATTCCAGCCTGTCCGATGCTTTTAAGCCATTTTTTACCACGTCGCTGCTCCAGGTGGACGAAATGGAAGCTGACTTGGCGGCATGTTACCTCAGCTACAAAGCTGGCTACGACCCGGCGGCGGCTGTCGGCTTTTTTTACAAGACTTTTCGGGAAACGACCTGGAAAGAACGTGGCATTTTTGAGCGACTGGGCACGAAACACCTCTTTCATGAAGAGCGGTATGGTCTGCTATTGTCTTACCTCGACATCGCAAGGCAGGAATCCTTGAACCAATGGGAAATTAAAAGCCAGCAGCCGGTCATGGCTAAACTGCGGCTGTACTGGCTTGGGCACAAAAAAAGAATCTTGATAGCGGGAGCCTTTTTGATGGCGATTGCCCTCTTGGTGATGCTGCGGCGGAGGGCTAAAAAAACCAGGTGGAAAAGTGCTGTTCCGTTTTGTTTCTTATTCTTTTTGGCGGTAGCAGGCGCCTGCTGTTGGTTTGGAAGGGAAAAAAAGACCGGCGAAAACGAGTGCAATTGTGCCGGCAAAGTGAGAGTCCACAAAGCCGTGTTGCGTGAAAGCCCCTCCATCCGCAGCCACGTCCTGGCAGTGATTCCCTACGATGAATCGGTTTGGCTGGAATCTTATTCAAAATGGGATGTGATTGATGGCAGGCGCGTGAAGTGGCGCCGGGTGAAATGGGGCAGCCTGACTGGATATGTTTGGGATTGGCTGGTTGAAAAGCAAAACGAAGTAACCGATTCATTCGCAGAACGAAAGAACGAAATGACGAAATGACGAAAGCACGAAATCGTCACCCATTCGCCTTGAACCACTGCTCGCAATAAGCTTCCACGCTGTTTTCTAACAACTGCTTAAAATTCGTCGCTCCCTTCAACTCGCTGAAAGCCGCCTGCCGCTCCTTGCGAATCCGTTTGTAAGTATCCGGCTGCGTTTTTTTGAATTGCTCGAAATCAAAAACCGGCTTTGGCGCAGACGGCGGGCTTGCCGCTTTTTGCTGGCTGAAAAGGTCTGCCCCCTCCCCTACCCTATTCATCCGGCTGGCTTGCGAAGCCGTCTTTTTTTGTACCGAAAAAGCAGGCTCCGGCGACTTGCCAATCGCTTTTTCTTCCTCCAGCAACTTGCGAAACTCGGCGGCAGTGATGGTCTTCGCCCGCTCACGGTTCGCCCGTTCCAAATCATTCAGCCGCTTCTTCCGGGCGACCACCTGCTCGACCAATTGAGCGTACAAATTCGGCTCCTCGAACCGGCGGTGGTGCGCCCAATCCATGAAAGCTTTCACCTTGTCCTTGTCAGTGCGGGCACTGGTTTTTTTCTCGAAAAACGCCAGCATGAACAGCACGAAAAAATCCTCGAAGCCTATCAATTCCGAGCCTTTCACGATGGGCAGCACCTCGTCCAATGCCGCCGACATGCTCACGCCGTACTCGGTCAGGGTGTTGAAAGCGCGGCGCTGGGCTTCCGTCAGGCGCTCGATTCGGGTTTGAAGGGGGGCGCTCATTCGGGCGGTGGTTTCGTCGAAAACGCGGTCGGCGACGCTTCTTGCGGCGACGTTGCCGGAGCGAGCCGAGGTGTTACCCGTTGCCCTTGCCTGCAATTTTGAAAGCTCGCCGGATTCCTCTGCGCCTGTTGTTTCGGCTTCCGAATTGGGGGGCAAAGCCTTTCGAGCAACTCGCCGCCCGCCGGGCAACCGGGCGATGGTTTCTTCCAGCCGCTCCGGGTCGAAGTCAGTTTTTTCATTGATGACGATGCGCAGGTCGGTGACGTTGCGACCTTTTTTGATGAAGTCATACTCGATGAAAAGGCTGGTTTTTTCATTGATTTCCTCGCGGGCGATGTCTAACACTTTGCGGCGGAAATTGCGGAAATCCGGGTACTTGTCGCCGATGCCGAGGCGCTGTTTCAACTCCCGAATGCCCACCGCCATTACGTTTCGCCCGTGCCGGATGTGTTCGAAATACCAGGATTTGCACATTTGATAAATGCGGATGGAAAAGCCGCTTTTCATCTGCGCCACCTCCAAAATCTCGAACCGGGTGAGTTTTTCCCGCAAGCC